>RFIA01000074.1 GCA_003695675.1 Chloroflexota bacterium | reverse complement strand
GAAGAAGAAGACCATATCTTGTTCGCCGTCGCTGTCACCGGCTTCGTCGAATAACAGGCGGAATTGCGCAAATTCATAGCCATCATCGAGCGAATTTTGTACGACGGCGGTCACATCGCATTCAAACGGTTCGTCAAGCGAAGTCGCGAAGACACATGATGCGCCATCTTCAAGCGCGGGTAAATCCCACAATGCGGATGAGAAGGCATCGTAACGAATTTCTTCGGCAGTCATCGCGCCGAGATCGGCAAATGGTGTGCCGACAAAGCGAACATGCCGTGAGCGCAAAGTCGCCGACGCGATTTGATTTTGCGGCACTTCGCTCAAGTCGAATGTCAAGAATGTTTGCACACCGTCGCCATTGGGGAAATTGGGATTGAGATTATCCCCGACGAATAAACCCGTGCCCATCCCTTGAAAGCCACGCGGCGTATGCCCTTCCATCGCCGATGTGCCGTTGTTGTGGATGACAATTGTGTTGCTTGTGCTGTCTTGCGCAAGCGATGTGTTGCCGACGAATAACCGCGCCGCGCCCATCAACAAGAGGACGATGATGGCGAATGAAATAAAGCTCGAGTCAAATGATGCACGCATGACAGCCTCCACAGATTGGTCGTTAAAATCGCATCATTCTAACACATTCGCGGCAATATCATCGCGTGCGGGATGAATGGTTTAGCATTTCTTAATTTGTCTTCGCTATAATAAAGGCAATTTTCGCATCGCGTTGTGTGCAAAATCGAGACATAATAGGCCAATCAAATAATGACAGGAGCCATTTCATGAAGCTGATTGATGATTACAAAAGGCGTCGCCGCGATGAGCAAGAATTGCGCCAGTCCGGGCGGATGCCTCCCGGCCAGTCATTGACGAACAGATTCCCCGTCATGATGGCCGGGCCGATTCCACATGTGGATACCGCATCGTGGGAATTGCGCGTCTTCGGCGAAGTCGAGCACGAAATGCGTTGGAGTTGGGAAGCATTTCTCGCCCTGCCGACGGTGACGGTGACGGTCGATGTGCATTGTGTCACGCGATGGAGCAAATTCGATACGGTATGGGAAGGCGTGTTGTTCCGCGATTTTGTCGAATTATTCAGCGTTAAAGACACCGCTAAACATGTCATCGCGCATTGTGATTACGGCTACACGACGAATGTGCCAATTGAAGATATGATGAAGGATGATGTGCTGTTGGCCTACAAGTATGATGGTAAACCGCTTGAGCCGGAACATGGCTTCCCCGTGCGGACACTCGTGCCGCATCTGTATTTTTGGAAGAGTGCTAAACATCTGCGCGGGTTAGAATTCAGCGCGGTCGATAAACCCGGTTTCTGGGAAAACGCCGGCTATCATAATTACGGCGACCCGTTCAAAGAAGAGCGTTATCAACGGCGCGGGTTCTTTTAATGCCGGTAACGCAGCGCAGGGGCGACTCGCCGAGTCGCCCTCGCTATTTTTGACCGTTGCCTAGCCGTAGGGGAAACATCACCAAATCGTAAGAAGCGAAATGCCACCGATGCTTCTATAATAAAAGCAACACCGCACCACATTGGGGAAAGCGCTTGATGTTTCGCTATCGGCTCTCGACAATTTTGCTGACTGCAATTGTCCTCGGCGCATGTAATTTGATTGTGCCGGACGTCACGCCGACTGTTGCGCCGACGGCGACGCCAAGCGAAACGCCGATTGCGACCGAAATCGCGCAGATTTTGCCATCGCCGACGGCGACCGATACGTTCACGCCATCGCCGACGCCGACCCATACGCCGACGCCCGAAATCAGCGATACGCCGACAGATACATTGACGCCAACCGACACGTCCACGCCGACGGATACGCATACACCGACACCGACAAGTAGCCAGACGGCATCGCCGACGCGCACGCCATCACCGACCCGGACGCCGACCATCACGCGCACACCATCGCCGACGCGCACACCATCGCCAACCCGGACACCAACACCGACGACGACCGCCACGCTGACGCCAACCGATACCCCGACCGATACGTTGACGCCGACGGCGACGGATACACCGACTCCAACGACGACGAACAGCGTCACGCCGAGTCGAACACCAACGCCGACACGCACACCATCGCCGACGCGCACGCCGACATTGACGCGCACACCGACGCCGACCGATACGTTGTCGCCGACGCCGACCCATACACCGACCGAGACGCTGACACCAACTGCGACAAATACACCGTTGCCGACTGAAACGCCGTCACCGACAACGACACGCACTTCGACGCCGACCCATACACCGACATTGACACGCACACCGACTCAAACCGATACGCCGACGGCGACGACGACTCTCACGCCGACATTGACCAATACGCCGTTGCCGACGGATACACCGCCGCCAACACCAACCGACACGCCGCTTCCGACGGTGACGCCGTTGCCGCTTGTTGAGCCGACCGAGCCGCCGACGAATACGCCGCCACCAACCCTGACGCCGTTGCCGACATTGACGAACACGACATTGCCGACTCTGACACCGTTGCCGACATTGACCAGTACCCCACGGCCACCTGCGCTGACGCCGACGCGCACATTGACCGCCGACGAATTGCTGCAATTCATCACACCATTTGGTTCGCCGACGCGCACACTCTCGCCCGAAGAAGTCGCGCAATTGATCTCGCCGACACCCGGCCCAACACTCAATGCGACACCGACGCAAGTCACCGCCGCGCCAAATACACCGATCCCCGATCTTGGGTTGATTACGGTGACGCCGTTCTTTGCTTCGTCAACGCCGGCGTCATCAACACTGACACCGACGGTATTCTTGCCCGCACCGGCGACAGCAACGCCGCCTCTGATACCGCCATCGGTGACGCCATTGCCGGGCCCGCCGGTGACGCTCGACAATATTTTGTCGTTCCCCGTCTTCCAACCGTCGGTGCTCAATTTCGCAGTCAATGCCGGGTTGCCCGGCGCCGGCGACATCTTCAATTTGCTCGGCGGTGATGTGCTCATCGCCCGCAACCCGACTAATCCGAATGAGTTCGCCGCCGTTGACCCGGTGGGCTTGTTGTATCTCGTCAATATTGCGACCGGCGAACGCCGTCGCATGGAATTCTCGCCATTCTCGCAATTCGCAGCCGGGTCATTCAACGACAACAAAACACAAGTGCGCGAGATTGCATGGGCGCCGGATGGGGCCGCATTAGCGTTTCGCATCACGAGTAACGAAGCCGGGCGCAATGATGGCAATGATGGCGTTTGGTATTGGCAACGCGAACAGACTCAAGCCACAGACCCGACCTTCCATTTGTTACGAGATTGCCCGCCGGGATGTGGCCTCGTCAGTAATCCGAGCGATCCTGACCAATGGATTGCGCGGACATTTACGTGGTCGCCGAATAGTGGAGCGGTTTTGATTGAAGTGGATTTGCCAACTGAAGGACGACGTGGTATTGTTGTCAGCCAACGCAGACGTGACTCGGAACAAGCGCGGACTCGCCCACCGGTTTGCCGCTACGATACAGGCAATTGGGCCGACAATGGTCAACAAATTATCGCGAGTGGCAACGGGCCGAACGGCCAACCCGCGCTACATGTGATTAATCAAGATTGCTCAGTCGTCAACAACATTGGCACCTCTGGCTTGTGGATGCAAAATGCCGTCGAGCGTCCGAATGGCCAAATCGTCGCGCTCGGTTCACCAAATGGACAAAATAGCGCCATGCGCTTGTATGCCGCCAATGGCAACCCGCTCTCTGACGTCATCGGCGATGGCCCACCGCAACGGGTGACATGGAACGCCGCTCGCGATTCGGTGTTGGTTGTCGTCAATGGTCGCACATTTGTCGTGCAGCTTAGGGGCGGCAGTTGGCAGGTAAACGCTTTGTGAGTTGTTGCCAACTTCTTAAGTGTCGCTTACAAAGAGCTTGTGTTATTCTGTGTTGGGAAAAAGCTGGTCGCGCTTTTTAGATAAGATTGACGTAATTTAGCCAAACGGAGATGTTTTTCGTAAGGGCATGGCAGCCCGTTTTGCAACAGGGCGATTGCGGTATTGCGCCAAAAAGTTATAGTACATGCGTCCTATTTCAGGATTGTAACACCGCGATAAACTCTATCGTTCAATGAGACCTCGGTTAAAAATATGACAGATAATCCCGAAAAGAAATTGCACGGTACAAAAAGTGGGTTGATTAGACGGGTCGATGGGAAATTTGTTATCGAACAAGAACGCCCGCAGTCATTACCCGAATTCGATGATGCCGAAAGCAGCACTGGCCAAGCTCATGTGAAGGCCGAAGGCGAAGATATTGCCAAACAAAATGATGACTCGGCGGTTGACAGCCAAGCCGACGTCGATGTCTCCTAAGTGTCTGGCAGATTTGAAGTGCTTTATCGGGTGAAATAATCACCGATAGCATTCGGCGCAAAAATGCCTCGATTGGTCACAATCGCACTGATAAGATGCGGGGGCGTGATGTCGAATGCCGGATAATACCCGGAAATAGCATGAATCGCTGTCCGCACAACGCCGTCCTCGCCCCTCGCATAAAATATCTCATCTGGATTGCGTTCTTCAATCGGAATATCAGCGCCGGTCGCTGTATTTGGGTCGGGACCGTCGTATCCTAAAACATAAAACGGCTTGCCGAAATGATGCGCAGCGATGGCGTGCTGCAATGTGCCGATTTTGTTGGTGATGTGCCCATCCATCGTGATGCGGTCGGCGGCGCAGATGAATTTGTCGATGCGTCCGGTACTCATCAAGTGGGCGGGCATCGCATCGGTGATGAGTTTGAAGTCGATGTCCATCTCTTTGGCACAGGCCGCCGTTAGACGTGCCCCCTGAAAGTAGGGGCGCGTTTCGCAACCGATGAGCGTCACCTGTTTGCCGTCATGTTTTGCTGCCCACAACATCCAACACAAAGCCGCCCCCGCGATGCAATGCGTCAGAATGCGGTCGCCATCTGCGACGAGGCGTGCAGCATGAATGCCGCACAAGCGGCTGACGTCATTGCCGCGTTGAATCTCGTTGTTGACATAATCGAGTGTCTGTCTGAAGGCGTCTTCATCTGCATTGAGGGCCGCGGTTGCGGTCTCAAGTGCTGCCGGGATGAGATGATTGAGGTCGTCCGCCGTTGGGCGTGTGGCGAGGAGGCGTTGCGCCGTTTGTTCGAGATGCGCGATTTGTTGCGCTGTCGTGCCGGTCGCCTCACGAACGGCCATCGCAAAACCCAAACCGGCCACATACGCAAGCGGCGGCCCGCCTTGCACGGTCATATCCTCAATTGCCTGCGCCACCGCCTCGACCGTGTGCAAGGTGACAAATTCGGTTTGAAATGGATATTTGCGCCGGTCAAGCACGATGACGGCGTGGTCGTCTTCGTCGTAACGCAGTGTGTTGAAGCGGTCGGCCAACATCGCCGGGGGGGTGTTCAGTGTAAGGTCAACCATCGGTTTTGTCACTCCAATGCTTCAGGCTAGCAGATATTGCGTATCAAGTTCAATCTCTTCGACACCATCATCTGTTTTGGCGACCCGATAGCCACGCGCTTGCGGACGCGAACTGACAACTCGTTCGAGTTTGCCGTCGATAAAATGCCCGGCTGAGCCGTCATCAAAGGCGAGGCCGTTCGGGATTTCACCCGACGCGATGAGGCGGTGAAAGGTCGGGCGACGCAGTTCCTCGCCATCATAATGGGGTGAACAACTGCCATCGAGATAACCGAGACATGGCAGAGGCGCTAAATTCCCCGAAGAAAATGAGTCTGTCGTGCAATATTCAAACCAACAATTCGCCCCGGCACTGATACCGGCGAGTATCGTGCCGTTGTGCGACGCATTCAACAAAATGCGGTCGAGTCCCCATTCACGCCACAGGGCCAGCATCGACTTGGTATTGCCGCCACCGACATAGATGATGTCTTGCGCCATGAGAAAATCTTCGATGTCTGTCGTATGCGGCTTGAAAAGCGACAGATGCGACGGGCGACATGCTAATCGCAGAAAGGCCTGATAAAAATCGATGATGTATTCGTGTGATTCGCCGCTTGCCTGCGACAGAAAGCAAACTTTCGGGTGAGATGCGTTGCTCTGCTCCATCACATAACGGTCAAGCGCGAAATTGTCTGGCTCCATTGAAAAGCCGCCGCCACCCATCGCAATGATTTGCTGCATCCTTGAATTCCTCGGTTGCCTGCAAAATTTTGAACTGTGTAAGCCCTATTCAGGCGATGCCATAACGCAGTGCCGGGTTATCTTCGCGCTCAACTTCGTCGAGATTGCACACGGCGAGATACCCGCGATTGTAGAGATACTCGACATGTGCGCCGACTTCTTCAAGCGCGAGGAGAATATGATACCCCGAAACATCTGGATACATCTTTTTCGAGATGTCGCTGATGGTGACCGGCTCCTCACTGCTTTCAACAATATCAATCACCCGTTGCAACTTGCGCCGATGACTCGCTTCGATGTCTTCGATGCGAGCGTACAAATCGTAAATCGGCTCTTCGTGCCCGCCGAGCGCCAACCGGATGCCGTCGATGTGTTTTGTCTTTTCCAATGATTCGAGATAATGTCCTAAGCCCGTGTATTGTGTGATGCTCTCCGGCGCTTGATGCGGTGTCGTATGCGACAAGATATGGTCGGCACTGATGAGTACATCGCCAAGTTGAATGCACACTTGCCCGGAGCAATGCCCCGGCACATGATAAAATTGCATACCGTCGAGCGGTTCATCTTCGTGCAATAAAAAATCGACATCGACCGACCGAACATGCTTTTTTGCGAATCCGTATATTTCCATCAATTTCATGTTAAGCCGCTCACTGACCCCCGCACGTTCGAGATAAACATGCAGGGCTTTCGTCGCGACGATAACACGTTCTTCATAAGCATTCAAAACGCGCCGGTCGAGTTCGTGGATGCCGATTGTCGCGCCGCCGGTTTGTTCACACATAAACGCCACGCCGCCGAAATGGTCGATGTGCCCGTGTGTGACGATGATGCGCTCAATGTCGGTGATGTCGAGCGCCTCGCCGAAGTCGGTACGCAATGCGACGATACCCTGTGTGATGTGGTGATCGCTATTGCCATAGCTGGAACCGGTGTCGATGAGTGTCGGCACGCCGGCGTCTAAAATCACATAACAAAAGCCGATGAACTCGGGGAAGACCTCGACAGGGATGCGATAAATTTTTGCGCCGGTGTTGCTATGAAAACACTCGATTACGGGCAGAGCCATCGGTCAATCCTTACCTATCATGCTATGTCAGGACTTACGCAATCGGGTGTCTTGCATCGTGCAACCAGATGTTAAAACATCCGGCTGCCGACATACCAAACCCACTAAAGGGGTTATTGAGGGATATTCGATACCATGCAGTACCCTTCAGGGTACTTGGGCTTTGTGGCAGCCGGAGAATTTATTCTCTGGTTGCCTCGTGATTTCTGAACTGCGTAAGTCCTGTATGTATAGATTTGATTAAAGCACACTTATAGCGGCCATACCAGTACCGTTATTTGCCACATAACCACACGTTCAAAACCCCCACTAATTAGGGGCTGTCGTCAAATCAGACTCGTTACAATTGCTGACATTCATCAGCGTCAATGATGATGAATCGTAGCGGTCATATCGCGCACAAAATGAGATAATAAATGCGTGTATGACGGCAGAGAGAAAGTTGGTATCAAGATGGAATCGTTTGTTATCCAAACCGAGAATTTGAGTAAAGTTTATCAATCGCGCAAGCAATCGGTATGCGCGTTGGACAAGCTCAATTTGACTGTGCAGCGTGGGGAAGTATTCGGGTATTTGGGGCCGAATGGCGCCGGTAAGACGACGACGATACGCATCCTGCTCGACCTGATTCGTCCAACAGAAGGCCGAGCCTTGTTATTCGGCGAAAACGCCAATAAGAGCAGCCCCGCGTTGCGGCAGCGGATCGGCTTTTTGCCCGGCGAACTCAGCTTGTGGAAGAACTTGACCGGGTTGCAAGTCATCCAATATGCCGGGCGTGTGCGCGGTCATTTGGACATGGCGTATGTCAATCAATTGAGCGAGCGTCTCAAATTTGATCCATCGAAGAAAGTGCGTGATTACTCGTCCGGCAATAAACGCAAACTCGGTCTCGTGTTGGCCTTCATGCACAAACCCGAACTCGTCATTCTCGACGAACCGACGAGTGGGCTTGACCCCTTGATTCAACAGACATTTAATGATTTCCTACGGCATTATAGCGCTGAAGGCAACACGGTCTTTATGTCATCGCATGTTTTGAGCGAAGTGCAGGCTGTTTGCGACCGTGTGGGTATTTTGCGCGATGGGCGTTTGAAAGCTGTTGAACGAGTCGAAACATTGACTCATGCCGACTTCCGTTGGGTGACGGTGCGATTTCGCGATGCCGTGCCGCCTGAGTTGTTGGCTCGCGTGCCCGGTATCAGCCAAGTTACGCCGCTTGAGCATGGCTACCGTTTTCGGATGGTCGGTGAGTGGCAGGCGTTGTTGCACGCTATCCGTGACTGCTACGTGCTCGATATTCAAACAGAGAAGCCTTCATTAGAAGAAATTTTCCTCGCATATTACAATGACGTGGGGGACAGTGAGATGGCTGAGGCGGCTGAGGTGAAGGAAGGAGAAGCGTGATGATAGGAGCGGTATTCACACAAACATTACGCACCAAATGGCGTCAGATTCTCTATTGGGGTGGCGGCATGGGCTTGATGGGACTGTATGCGGCTGCTGTTGTTCGCGACAGCGAAATGCTCGAACAATATTCCAAGATTGTCGAGTCGATGCCTTCATTCTTGTTGGATGCTTTCGGCGGTGGCGACGCGGTATTTATGGCAACGCCCGAAGGCTTTCTGAGCGTTGAATTTTTCGGTTGGGCGTTGCTGCTCTTTTCAGTCTATGCCATCATCGCCGGGTTGAATGTCGTCGCCAACGAAGAAGACGACGGTATCATGGATGTGCTGCTCAGTTGGCCGATTGCACGTTGGCAAATTGTGGTCGAAAAGCTGCTAGCACAAACCGTGATTATCATCGGTATGTTGACGCTTTCGTTCGTCGGTTTGTTGATTGGCGTCAACACATCGCCTGTCTTTGATGAGATGTCTGTGCTGACACTCGTCGAAGGCATGGTGAATATGCTGCCGGGCACGTTGTTGGTGCTTGTGTTGACCACCATGATTTCCGTCATTGTGCGGCGTAAAAGTTTGGCGACAGGACTCGCGGCAGCTTATGTTGCGGCAAGTTTCTTCATGGACTCAATCGCACGCGCAGCCGGTGTGACGTTATTGAAAGGCATCAATCTGTTTTCATATTTCAATTACTATGAACATGTCGAGGTCATTCAACACGGCTTGCAGATAGACAATCTCGTGATTGTATTGGTTGCGAGTGTCGTTTTGATGGTGGTGGCGCTGATCGCTTTTCAGCAGAGGGACATTGGACTTTGATTAACGTCTCTTGCCAAAAAGATAGACGCCCCTTAAAGTATGGGTACGAATAACCAACGACTATTGTGAGGAATGTTGCTACCCTATGCTGAAAAAAATCTTGTGGGTGCTTGCCGTCCTGTTCGCGAGTATCACGCCGGTTGCCGCGCAGCAACCGGACGTTAATCCAGTCGCATTAATCCCGGCAGACTTTGCCGGTTTTGTCAATATACGTGTTGATAATGATAAAGACACGTTGGTGAGCCTCGACGCAGTTCGCGACACGGCGTCGATATTTCAACCGGCGCGTGTGCAGGCAACCGGCTTACAGAGCATCTTCAGCTTTCCGATTCAACTAGAGGAATTCGACGATTTTATTGTGCTCGACACGCTGACAGATGTTGAAGATGCTTCGTTCACGAATGATATTTTGCCGTGGGTGACGGGGGATTTCGTCGTGGCGTATCGCGAGTCGGGCGATGATTTTACGTTGGATGCAGAAGATGTGTTGTTCATCTTCCCGACAGAAAATATCTTTTTGGCGGCGCAGAGTTTCCAGCGTTTTATTGCTGCACAAAGCAATGTCGAAGAATCGGATTATCGCGATGTCCGGCTCTATGAGTTGGACGAAAGCACCGTTGCTTTTGCCGAGAATGTGGTTTTTCTCGGCTCATCGGAGTCGATACAAGCATCGCTCGATATTATGTCTGGCGAGGCTGTGGGTTTCGATGAAGATGAAGCCTATCAAATTGTGAAACAAGCCGCGCCAGATGATGCGCTAGCTTTTGCTTATCTAACCGGCGAAGAAAGCCTGAGCGCGTTGAATTTTATCCTCAGCGGGGGCGATGAGGCGAGTCGAGCGTTGTTGCAAGCTATCGGTGATGCGATGGGGCGACTTCGCACAGATGAGTCGTTGCTCGAATATGTATTGTCCGGCAGTGCGGATGGTGTTGGCATCAGTCTTGTGCCCGAAGACCGCCCGAAATTTCGCGCTAATCTCGACGCCGTGATTACTGTCTATGATGCCGAAGTCGGGGAAGTCACCCAAAGCAGCCCGGTCGATGACGCCTTATTGGAATTGCTGCCCCATAATACGATGTTGATGCTCGCGGGCAGCGATGTTGATGGTTTTGTGTTCGATGTCCTCTCTGCTGCGCCGACGTTGAATTTCGCGGGGCAGGCCTTACAAGGTTTTTCAGTTCAACCTTCGATTGCCTCCCGCAGCGGCGCCTTCTCGCTGCCGACCGGCACAGATATTGAGACGGCAGTCACGACGTCATTGGCGGCGATTCAGTCTGCTGCCGGTTATAGTCTCGAAAACAGCTTGCTCAATTATCTCAGTGGCGATTATGTTTTGGCGATGATACCGCGCCCCAATAACCCAACCCCACTTTTTGACACCCGGGCTGATTTCTTGCTCCTCGCACAAGTTGATGATGCTGAGGAAGCCTTGGATGGTGTGACGCGCCTCGTCCAACTCACACTCGGTGTTCAAAGCCTCGATAGTAGCAGTTTGGATGAGGATGGCTTCATCACAGTTGCCTTGACCGCGACTGACGAACCTTTGATGCGCTTTGGTGTGTTGGATGATGTGTTGGTTGTTGCGACGGGCATGGCTGCCGAAGCTGTCCTCGAAGCCCACGAAGGCGATGACCGGTTGATTGACCAACCGCAGTGGGCAGCCTTCGCGGAGGGCGAAAATCCTGATCTATATATCGATCTGACGCCTTTCTCGAATACATTTTTCCCGACACCCGGCGGGCCGGGGCCGGCTGTTGCCGACCAACTTGGCTTGTGGACACGCTATGAAGGCGATGGCATCTTTCAGATTGATGTCACCGTTCGCAGCGATGTGCGCAGTTGAGGTTGCAGACTGTCGGCATAATTCTGAATTTCTAACATCAAATGCTGTTTGCATTCATCGTAGAATGCGGTACTATTGCTATCCCATATCTGTGTATTTTGCATGCACACATCAAATAGGAGGTTTTTCATGAAACGTGTGACTATTCTTTTGGGTATTTTATCTTTGCTTGTGTTGAGCCTCGTACCCGTGGTCAATGTCGCGGCGCAAGAGATTTCATCAGTTTGTTTGGTGACCGATGTTGGCCGCGTCAATGATGGTACATTCAACCAATTTGCTTTTGAGGGGATGCAACGCGCTGCTGAAGAATTTAATCTCGACTCGACCTTCATTGAAACCCAAGCGCAGACTGATTACGAAACCAATATCAACACCTGCGTCAATGAAGGCTTTGATATTGTCGTGACCGTCGGTTTCTTAATCGCAGACGCGACCCGCGCTGCTGCAGAGGCGAATCCAGATGTATTCTTCATCGGTGTTGACCAATTCTTCGAAGATTCGCCGCCCAATCTGGTCGGTATTCAATATCGCGAAGATCAAGCCGGTTTCCTCGTTGGTGCGCTGGCTGCGCTGATTGCCGATGACGATGCTTCGGTCGCTGGTGTCTACGGCATCGCTATCCCGCCGGTTGTGAAGTTCCGCAACGGTTATGAACAAGGGGTCAGATATATCAACGAACGCTTCGGCAAGAATGTCAGCACGCTCGGTGTTTATATCGATGACTTTGTTGCCCCCGACCGTGGTGCGGCTGCTGCGGAACAATTCGCCGGTGAGGGTAATGTACAAGTGATCTTTGGCGCCGGTGGCCCGACCGGTTCGGGCGGTATTCTGTGGGCGGCGCAGAATGGCATTCTCGCTATCGGTGTCGATCAAGATGAATACTTCACGACCTTTGGTGGTGGCGAAACACCGGGCGCCGAGAACCTCATCAGCAGCGCGATGAAGCGTGTTGATGTCGGTGTCTTCGAGATGATTCGTGCGCTTGTTGAGGGCGATACGAGCTTTGTTGAGGGCGACCTCTTTATTCTCGATGTTGCCAATGGTGGTATTGACTTCGCCCCACCGCATGATGCTGACGTGCCGGCTGAAATCACCGGTATTGTGTCGGTCGTGCGCGATGCGTTGGCTGCCGGTCTCGACACGGGTGTTGACCCGGTGAGCGGTGAATTGCTTGAGGGTTAGGCCCCATTCGCGACTGAAATGAATACCGTAGGGGCACAGCACGCTGTACCCTACGACGCAATTGCACATTTTTCATAGCTATTCAAATTGCAACGGCTGCCGAGCAGAATCCAGCAGCCGTTGTTTTTGACTCGTGTGGCGATTATACTGTGCCTGTTGGGTCTATTCGACATGCCGGTGAGGCCGCAATTGATGGACAACGGGCGCGATATACGCCGTCCGAAGATATAAACGAACTCGCGTTGTCGAATATGACTTTTGGTATCTGTATGTTTTTGTTTCAGGAGATATAAGATATGCCCAGAAAATTAGTTCATGTTGTGATGCTTTTGGCACTTGTTTTGAGTATCGTGCCGGTCGCTGTCGTCTCGGCGCAGGGGGATGTGTCCTCCGTTTGTTTGGTGACGGATGTTGGTCGTGTCAACGATGGGACGTTCAATCAATTTGCTTTCGATGGCATGACTCGTGCCGTAGAAGATTTTAATCTTGATTCGACCTTCATCGAAACACAGGCGCCAACCGATTATGAATCGAATATTGCCACCTGTATCAACGAAGGGTTCGATATTATTGTGACGGTGGGTTTCACCTTGGCCGACGCGACTCGCGCCGCCGCCGAAGCGAATCCGGATCGTTGGTTTATCGTCGTCGATACAGATTTTGCCGAGCCGCTGCCGAATCTCGTCGGTTTGCAATTTCGTGACGATCAAGCCGGGTTTATGGCCGGTGTCCTCGCCGCGTTGATGAGCGAATCCGGCACGGTCGCCGGTATCTACGGCATCGCTATTCCGCCAGTTGTGCGCTTCCGTCATGGTTATGAACAAGGGGTCGCTTATGCCAACGCGACATTTGGCACCGATGTCGAAGTGCTCGGCGTTTATATCGATGATTTCCAAGCGCCGGATCGCGGTGCGTCGGCGGCTGAACAATTCATCGGCGAAGGTGCTGACGTGATCTTCGGCGCCGGTGGCCCGACCGGTTCAGGTGGTATTCTGCGGGCGTCGCAAGAAGGCATCAAAGTCATTGGTGTCGATCAAGACGAATATTTCACGACATTCGGCGGTGGCGAGACGCCCGGTGCAGAAAATCTGATTTCAAGCGCGATCAAACGTGTAGACATCGGCGTCTATGATATGATCGCTGCTGTTGTCAACGGTGAAGGCTTCCCCGAAAACAGCGTTCACATCGTCGAAGCGGCCAATCAAGGGATTGATATTGCGCCGCCCCATGACGCCGACGTTCCGCAGGAGGTGTTAGACATCCTCCAAATGATTAAGGCACAGTTGGAATCCGGCGAACTGGAAACCGGTGTTGATCCGAACACGGCTGAGATTGTTGCCCCACCCGGCCCACCTGCCGCCGTGCCTGAGGCGACGGAAGAAGTTTCGGGATAAGCAAACTGCTAGATGTTCAAACATCCGGCTGCCTTAGCCACTTCGCAAAAGCGCTGAAACGCGGGAAACGCAGAGAAATTGATGATGTTCTTGGCGTCCTCTGCGCTTTTGCGGTTCAATAGCTTGTCCTTGTGTTTGATGCGCCCGGGCATGATGCGCAGCTACCACAAATTGCACAAACCTTAACAATATCCCCCAGAAATTGGGGGGATATTTTTTCTTCAACACAACACTTTCTTATATAATGTTTATGGAAACACATCATTTTAACATTTTGGGGCAAC
Organism: Chloroflexota bacterium; assembly: GCA_003695675.1. GTDB lineage: Bacteria > Chloroflexota > Anaerolineae > Aggregatilineales > Phototrophicaceae. Next base: position 8,872 of record RFIA01000074.1, on the reverse strand, counting down.
GCTCGCATGGATGCGCAAAATTTGTATCGTGAAGGCGTCCTCGCGCTTCGCGAGAAAAAAGACTCGGATACCGCACGCAAATTGTTGACACAATCATTGCGCCTCAATCCCAACAACGAGATGGGTTGGTTGTGGCTGGCACGCACCATCAAAGACCCACAAAAACGGATGCAATGTGTCGAGCGTGCCTTGAAGCTCAACCCACACAATAAACACGCGCTCGATATGAAGGCGCGTTTCGCGGCGGCGCTCAATGGCGCATCGGCGACGGTGCTGACCACCGACGCTGCTCAAGCACCGCCGCGCCCCAACGCGATTAGCAAACCATCACCGGCAGCGCAATTACAAATCAAAAAATTGCTGGACAAAGCCGAAGCCTGCCTCGCAAACCAAGATGTCGAAGGCGCGATTGAGCAATGGGTGACGGTGCTCGATATTCAAGTCGATCACGAAAAAGCACTCGCAAGTGCGTCGCGGCATCTGGCGAAACTCGGTTACATGGACGATGTGAAAGAACTCTTGCATCGCGCCATTGAGAGCGGCACGACCGTGCCGTCGATCTATCTGACAGCGATTGACCTCGCCCAACGCGAGTCTCAGTACGCCGAAGCCGACAATTTGCGCGATCAACTGGCGACGCTGCCGACAGCAACCGACGAGATTATCTGCGACATCGCCGATCATTATATGCAAAATGGTCGTGAGCTGCGGGCGCTTGCCATCCTTGAAGATGCGATCAAAGTTCACAAAGATAACCCCGCGCTGCTGCTGCGCATCGGCGATATTCACAAAGAAATGTTTCAGGAAGAGGAAGCTCGGCAGTACTACGACCGCGCCGCACGAGCTGGCAAAAACTCGAAAGCCGGTCAAGAAGCCGACAAGCGCCTGCTCGATTTCGCACCGATAGAAACCGACCAAGAACGCGGCAGCATCATCCTCGCTGTGCGAGAAGCTGTTGGATTCGGCATCTTTTATCTGGCGCTCGGCTGGCAAGACGCCGGTTTGAATTTGCTGCAAATGGGTTTGCTGCGTTGGGTCGGTGTTTTGCTGTCGATGATTGGCGGTTACTTCATCGTGACAGCCGTTTCATCGCCACAACAAAAACCGATTGCTCGGTGGTTTGGTGGCGAAGTGCCCGAACCGGCCAAACGCAAGAAAGCAAAGCCCTTGAGCGCCGCCGTCTCCCATGACCTCATCGCCAATCCATTCAACGAAGACGACGACGAGGACATGATGGAAGTCGCCGAAACAAAGTTGCCGATTTTGCCGCTAGAAGTGCGATACGCGATGGGCATCATCGGTCTGTTGATCTTAATCATCGCCTTTCGGCTGGTGTTTGAAACCTCGATTGACTTATTGTTCGACCCAGCGCCGCCGTTAAATATCCCGACGATTGACGAATTGATCGCGGAATAAAACAGGGAGCAAAACAATCATGGCATTATTCTTCGGTTTTCTCATCGCCATCATCATCACATTAATCGCGACATCAATCGTCACCCCGTTGCCATTGACCGACACGGGCACCGTTCGTTATCGTACTGTACCGTGGGTGACACTCGGCTTAATCGTAGTGAATTCGCTGATCTTCATTTTCTGGCAGGCGGCAGACCTCTATCAAGCACAAGATATTCAGGAACTCGAACCGTATATTCGCAAAATCTGGATGTACGGCTATCGCGAAACTGCCATTCGCGAAGGGGCAGGCATCGGCGCATTCACAGCCTTCACGAGTACATTCATGCACGGTGACTTCTGGCATCTATTCTTCAACATGATCTATCTGTGGGCGTTTGGTCGCCGCGTTGAAGACTCGATGGGCGCGTGGCGTTATCTGCTGTTTTATCTCTTCGCCGGTATGATTGCCGGTCTCGGCAGCGTCTTGCTCAATCCATCGGACGGCAACCGACCGAGCATCGGCGCGAGTGGCGCGATTTCCGGCGTGATGGGCGCTTATCTGATTTTGTTCCCCGGCGCACGAGTCTTATGCCTGTGGGGTATCGGGGCGGTATTGCGCGTGCCGTATGTCTTGTTCCAAAAGGCGATGGGATCAGAAAATTATGCCGACGCGAAGTTATTCACCCGCTATGTACAGGTGCCGGCTTTCATCGTGTTGATTCTGTTCGCGATTACGAATACGCTGCCGTCATTCGATGTCATCACACAAGGCAATGATCTCGGCGGGGTGAATACGCTCGCACATCTCACAGGATTTCTCGCGGCGCTAGCGGTCTTCTTCTTCATCCGCAAAGATTTGCTGATGCGCTATATTCATGGCCGTGCGGTGTGATATACTTCGCAATCATGTCGTAGGGGCGAGTCATGACTCGCCCCTACGACCGTTTATCTTGGGCAGAACGACTCGCAATCAACCACGCATAATGCTCAATCACCTCATCCATAATCGCCGGCCACGTTTCTTTTTCGGCGGCAGCGCGGGCGGCACGTCCCATCTGCTGCATTCGATCACGGTCATTGATGACGCGGCGCACACCATCGACCATCGCCGCCACATCATCGACGGCGAATGTGTAACCACTCACCCCATCTTCAACCACATCGCAAACACCGCCGACTCGCGAGGCGACCACCGGCAAGCCCGCCGCCATCGCCTCGACAACGACGAGGCCGAACGACTCGAGCGCCGACGGAAAAACGAATACATCTGCACTCGCATACACTTGCGATAAGTCGTCACCCTGCAAGTAACCGAGAAATGCCGTCGGCGTACCGGCGAAATGCTGCGCGAGTGCATCCCGCGCCGGCCCGTCGCCGACAAGCGCGAGACGTGTGCCCGGCACGGCTTCCAACACACAACGAATCTGCTCCAATTGTTTTTCTTTCGAGAGCCGACCGACATACAGCAAAATCACATCGTCTGGATGACCGCCTGACATGCGACGCCGCATCGCATCGCTGTAGAATCGCGGATGAAAACGGTCGGGGTCAACACCGCGCCGCCACAATCCCACATTACGGATGCCAACATTGAGCATGTGTTGGCGCGTGGCACGCGACGGCGCAAGCGCGTAGTCCGCCGCGTTGAAGGTTGTGCGCGTCCACCAACGGACAAACGGCGCGATGAAACCCAAGCGGAAATATTCGACAACGCGAATCAAGTCGAGATGAAACGACGCGAGTATCGGCACACCGAGTCGCTTCGCCATCACGATCCCCGCCCCACCGATAAGACCGGGATTCATCACGTGGATGACATCCGGATGAAAGGCTTTGACTTGACGATAGGTGCTCAACGTCGGCGGCCCGACCTTGAGTTCAGGATATTGCGGCATCGTCACCCCGCGCACACCGATGACTCGTGTTGCGTTATATCGCGTCACACCGAAGTCGGGAGTCACGACGATGGTTTCGATGCCGCGCTCTGCCAAACGGTCGAGCAATAAGCAGTGGACGGTAACAATACCATCCACTTTGGGCAAAAAATTTTCGGTGAAAAACGCGACACGCATTGTTGAGAGAGACTTCACGTAAGCGAGAATTTATCGTACATTAACACTACGATACGGTGCAATCAAGCAATAATCGTGCGAAAATGTTTGAATTCTGTGAGAATCGATGCAAAACTTCATTGTCCTATTTACACTTACATCTTAAAATGGTACTGAATAAGCCGACACATCTCAAAATCAAACGGAAATAGCATGAGCGAAAAACAGACTGTCATCGTCAAACTTGACAACCGTGTGCGATTAATATCGGCTGTCCTCGCGTTGACAGACTGGCCGGAAAAGTCGCAGCACATCAAAGCACATGGCACACACGCCCACGCCCGCAACACACGGAAAGTGCTCAAAGATCATCAACATCATCCTGCTGTACAAAGTCTACAAGCACTGCTCGACAAAAACGCACCGCTTGAAGCGATCTACACACTCGCGATGCAGATGGCGTGGCCAAGTCTCAACGGCACGACATTGCCATCGTGGGCACCGTCTGAGTGGGACAAGCAGCTTGTCGACTTTTACAACACAACCGGTCTCGAAGCATGGTGGGCAAAAGAAGATGCGCTGTGGCAGCGCGGCCTCACCGATGCGCAGAAGATGATGGGGCGGGCGGACATCAAACCATTCATGGCGAGTATCCTCGGCGACATTCCCGAAACACTCGTCTTCATCCCCAACATTTCGTACCCAACCAATCGTGAAATCGGCATCCGCGTCGGTAATGAGCTAATTTGTATCGCGCCGCCGCCGCTTGCATGGGGGGACAGCCCGCCGTGGCCGTTCGATGAAGACCCGGCCTATATCTATCGCACGGCTATCGTCGCTTATGGCAAAATGATTTTGACCGCCGCATTCAAAGCACATCCTGAACGGGTCGAAGAAGCCCGCAAAGCCAAAATGCCCGTCGATGACAACTTCCGCAAAAAATATCCCAAATGGGAAGATCAGTACATGACGCTCTTCATGAATGGCATGGTGGCGATTTATCTCGAAGAACACGTCAGCAGCGCCGATTACAAAGCCTTCGTGTTGCTTGAGCACAAGGCCTTCGGCATGGTGATTCTGCCGGGCGTCGTCAGTGTATTGCGGCGTTATCTTGAACAATTACGCGCCGGGAATTATCAAAGTCTAGCGGACTTCTTGCCGATGTTCCCGAAGCAACTGCGCATCGCGAAACGCATCACAACGCTTTAGCGAGCAATTTCCCCCTATCTCCGTCTATTGCCACCCCCATCACATCGCTATAATGGACAGTGGATGTTGACGATATGCAATCGACTTGACGGATGACTTCTTTCAACGAGCGCGAACAACAAACGATTCTGCGAATATGCGACACGCTGATTCCGGCTTTGCAAATTGATGCCCCTGACGTCCATCCGCTTTATGAGACCGGCGCATATCATCTCAACATTCCGCAAGAAGTCATAGAAATTCTGCCGGAAGTCGCCTCCCCCGAAGATTTAACTTTGCTGCGCATCTTCTTCGGCGCGATTGAGTTTGGCGTGTTCAACGGCATGACGGCTAATCAGTGGGGGGCATTCTCGCAAGCCCCGCTTGAAACCCGCACGGCTATCCTACAATCATGGGCCAATAGCCGCTTGCCCATCGCCCGACGCACATTCCAAGCCTTGAAACGCCTCACGCTCTTTCTGTTTTACAGCACCATGCCGGATGACAATCGCCACCCAGCATGGCAAACATTCAATTATGACGGCCCACCGCAAAATAACGCAAGCCCAGCGCCAACCATTGAACCCTATCGCATCGACGAGACCGATACCTTGTATACCCATGTCCTCGTGATTGGTTCTGGGGCGGGTGGCGGTGTCGTCGCTGGTGAATTGGCCGCAGCCGGTTTCGATGTCATCGTCGCCGAAAAAGGCGGCTATTATCATGAGGCCGACTTTCATGGCAAAGAACGCGACAGCGCCGAGCAATTCTTTGAAAAACGCGGCGCATTGACAACTGCCGACAATGCCGTCCTGTTGCTTGCGGGCAGCACACTCGGCGGCGGCACGACGATTAATTGGACGGCTTCGTTCCGCACGCCGCAATACGTACTGCGCGAATGGGCAACGCAATATGGCTTCACCGGCGCGGCGAGTGCGGACTTCCAAGCGAGTCTCGATGCGGTCAGCGAGCGCATTCATGTCTGCACCGAAGCAAGCCACGCCAACCCACAGAATGAATTATTGGCAGCCGGTTGTAAGGCGCTCGGTTACAAGGTTGATGTCATCCCGCGCAATGTGAAAGATTGCCAAGATTGCGGCTTTTGCAATTTTGGATGTCGCTTCGGCGCGAAACAGAGCACCCTCAAGACATATTTGCAAGACGCCCACAAGCGCGGGGCGCGGATTCTTGTGCGGGCGCATGTTGAGCGCGTCACATACAAACGCGGCGTCGCAAACGGCGCCATCATCACCATCACGGATAGCAATCAACAGCAGCGACGCATCACCATCAAAGCGAAGGTCGTCGTCGTTGCGGCGGGGGCGCTACATACACCCGCTCTATTGCTCCGTTCGGGACTCGGCAATGCGAACATCGGCGCAAATTTGCATCTGCATCCGGCGACGGTGATTTATGGCTTGTTCGACGAACCGGTGCGCGGGTGGGAAGGCCCACCGATGACGCGCTATTCGCCGCATTTCGCCAACATGGACGGCGCGGGCTACGGCTTCCGCTTAGAGACCGCGCCCGTGCATCCCGGCATCGCCGCGTTGACGTTGCCGTGGCAGTCGGGGCGTCAACACAAAGACCTGATGCAACAACTCGATCATCTCGCCAATATCTTGATTATCGTGCGCGACCGTCATGGTGGGCGCGTTCAGATTGACCGCGACGGCAACCCCGTGCCACATTATTGGCCGAGTCGTGTTGACAGGCGTCATTTGATGCGCGGCATTCTCGAAGCGCTGCGCGTGCATCATGCGGCGGGCGCGAAAGAACTCTCGAGTCCACACAATGCGCCCCTGCTTTTTCGCGATGGGCAAGACGGCGATTTTGAAGATTATCTTGACCGAGTCGCGGCGCGAAGCCTGAAGCGCAATGCCTTCCCGTTGTTCAGCGCGCATCAGATGTCATCGTGTCGCATCGGCGGCGACACATCACGCGGCGCCGTTGACCCGACCGGCGAATCGTATGAAGTCAAAAATCTGTTCGTCGCCGACGGCAGCGTGCTGCCAACAGCAAGCGGCGTCAACCCGATGGTGACGATTATGGCGACGGCGCACTTCATCGCGCAGCACATCAAGAGCAAATTGTGACTCACCGCGATTTGTGACGCGACATCGGAGTCGGCTTCTCGTATAATCACAGGGCTTACGCAGGTCAGCAAATCAGGCGTGTTTTCGTAGAGGCACAGCATACTGTGCCCCTACTGATGAATTTTCAACTGCGTAACTTCTGAATCAATTGGCCGATCAGAGCCAAAAATTATTGAATCGCAAAGATGCAAAGGACGCAAAGAAAGATGACACAGCAGATTACATCGCGCTTGAAGACGACGCCCGAAGCCCCGCCGTGGAGCACCCTGAGCGCATTTTGGGCGATTGTCGTCGCCTTCTTGACGATTCTCATCGGCTCAACGATTGCACTCGCTTTACTCGGCGATACGCAAAGCGAGAACTTCGTCAAGTTGGCCGGGTGGACGCTCGGTGCTATCTTGACGATGATCTTCGTCGCGATGACCTATCGCCGAACAGCAGAGTCGCGGCAGGCGATGCGCCTCACAGGAACGGGATCGTCGTTGTTGATGGCGCTGCTGCCGGGCGTTCTCATCGCGATTGTGTTGGACACCATCAGTCGTATCGTCAGCAGTGGCTCGACCCTCAGCGAAGCAGTGCTCAATCTGCCCGAAGTCATCCCCCTTTTCGAGCAGTCGGCGGCGAGTAATATGCGTATACTCAGCGTCGTCTTTCTCGTCTTCGCACAACCGATTGCCGAGGAACTCGTCTTTCGTGGCGTGGCATTGCCGGCCTTTCGCAGCAGCTTCGGCGCGTGGAGCGGACTCGCCTTCTCGTCATTCGTGTATGCGGTGCTGCACTTCCTCGCTTATCCCCCCGCCGGGCAAGACATCACGTTGCTGTGGTATGCGCTTGTTGTTCCATTGCTCGCCGGTCTCGTCTTCGGCGTCGTGCGCATCGTCACCGACTCGACACGAGCGGCGATTCTCGCGCACAGCGCATTCGGCGCGACGATGATTGTGATGGTGTTCTTGACGGTGGGATAATCACAAATCCGCAAAAAGGAGACTCGTGATGAAGCTACTCATTCTCGGCGGAACCGTTTTTCTTGGCAGGCATTTTGTCGAAGCCGCGCTTGACCGGCATTACGATGTCACACTCTTTAATCGCGGCAAATCGGGCAACGATCTTTACCCGGATGTCGAAAAACTCGTCGGCGACCGCGACGGCGGTCTTGATGTTTTGCGCGGTCGCACATGGGACGCCGTGATTGACACGTCCGGTTATGTACCGCGTCTCGTCGGGGACTCGGCACGATTGCTCGCCGACGCCACCGAGCATTACACCTTCATCTCGTCGATTTCGGTCTATTCGGATTTCTCGGCGGAGACGATCACTGAAGACGCACCGACGCAGCAACTCGAAGATGAGCGTGTCGAAGAAGTTTCCGGCGCGACGTATGGTGGCCTCAAAGTCTTATGTGAGCGAGCGGCTGAAGCAGCCATGCCGGGACGTGTCTTGAATGCCCGCGCAGGCTTGATTGTCGGCATGTATGATTCGGTCAATCGCTTTCCTTATTGGGTCAATCGGATTGCGAAAGGCGGCGAAGTCCTCGTGCCGGACAGCCCCGATTGCCCGGTGCAACTCATCAACGCCCGCGACATCGCGGAGTGGTCGCTCGATATGGCCGCGAGTAAAAGCGCGGGCACATTCAATGTCACCGGGCCAAATTACCGGCTGACACTCGGCGAACTCTTCGAGACGATCAAAGACGTGACGGCGAGTGACGCAACCTTCGTGTGGGTCAGCGAAGAATTTCTGTTGGAAAACGAGGTCAGCCCATTTGAGGAGATTCCGTTGTGGCTGCCGAAAGCCAATCAGGGGGTGATGAATACCGATGTGCGCAAGGCCATCGATGCCGGTTTGACATTCCGCAGCTTAGCCGATACAACCCGCGCCACTTACGAGTGGCTGCAAGCGAGTGGTGCGCATCGCGACAATCAACCGCGCAAAGTCGGCGACCTCGAAATCCGCAGCGGCCTCACACCCGACCGCGAAGCCGATTTGTTGGCAAAGTGGCGGGCGCAATCGGCAAATTAGTGTCATTGTCATTAACAGGACTTACGCAATCGGGTATCTCGCACCGTGCCGCCAGATGTTCAAACATCCGGCTACCGGAATACCAAACCCACTAAAGGGGTTATTGGGGGTGTGTATTCG
>RFIA01000073.1 GCA_003695675.1 Chloroflexota bacterium | reverse complement strand
GGTGTGAATTGAATGCGTTGGAAGTCGGCGTCAATTGTTGCTGCGAGTGTGCGCACGGCGAGTGTTTTTGCAAGGCCGGGTACCCCTTCGACGAGGAGATGCCCATTTGTCAACATCGCAATTAGCAAGCGCGTGACGAGATACTCTTGCCCAACAATGACTTGATTGACAGCATCGACGACTTTTCGTGTGAAGAGTGCCTCTTGCTGTATTCGCTCATTTAATTGTTGAATCGAACTCATGCTTTTCTTTCGTGCCGAAGTTGTCAAGAAGATTCTATCTGTTGATTGTACATCAAGTTCATTATGACACGATGTGAATTTCTGAACAAATGGTAAGTTGATGCTAATCTGGAACATCCCAAGTACGCTTTGTCAAGCACGCTTTGTATAATATAATTGAATCAGGTTGCAGTCAAAAAGAGGTTGCTTGAGCGCCTCAGCGCCTCTTCGTTGCAATTTAGGATGGAAAATTACGTCACTGTTGATACAGGGCGTTTGAGGAGGCTAGACCAGTGAATAACCCGCGGACGAGAAATTTTGTTTTGTACGGTGTCATTGCCGTACTGCTTCTCGCCATTTTTATTGGTGTGAGTAATAGTCGTAGTCGACCAGAAGAGATTCAATTTAACACCCTCGTCAATCGAATTCACGAAGGCGAGGTTGCAGCTATCAGTGTTGTTGGCGACGAAATGACGATTGACTTTGTTGATGGTGAGCGTGCGCGAACAAATAAGGCGTCGGAAGCGACGGCGCAAGAACAATTGTTGAATTTCGGTGTTGCCCCGGAAGAGATTGGTGCGATTGATTGGGAGTTTCACCAACCTAGTAGTTTACCTGGTATTGGCTTCGGTTTGTTGACCGCCTTTTTGCCGATTCTCTTGATTGTTGGTTTCATTTTCTTCATGTTTAGACAAGCGCAGGGATCGAATAATCAGGCGATGTCATTCGGTCGAAGCAAGGCGCGAATGTTCAATGGTGACCACCCGACGGTGACTTTTGACGATGTTGCCGGGGCAGAAGAAGCCAAGTATGAATTGCGCGAAGTGGTTGAATTTTTGAAAGAACCGGAGAAATTTATCCAACTCGGCGCACGAATTCCAAAAGGTGTTTTACTTGTTGGCAGTCCCGGTACAGGGAAAACGTTGCTTTCAAAAGCTGTAGCTGGCGAAGCTGGGGTGCCGTTTTTTAGCATTTCCGGTTCTGAATTTGTTGAGATGTTCGTCGGTGTTGGTGCAAGTCGTGTCCGCGATTTATTCGAACAAGCCAAACGTCATAGCCCGTGCATCATTTTTGTCGACGAGATTGATGCTGTTGGACGCCATCGGGGCGCAGGACTCGGCGGCAGCCATGACGAACGCGAACAAACGCTCAATCAAATTCTTGTTGAAATGGATGGCTTTGATACGGACACGAATGTTATTGTCCTCGCGGCGACCAATCGTCCGGATATTCTTGATCCTGCCTTGATGCGTCCCGGTCGCTTCGACCGCCGTGTCGTCATCGACCGGCCTGATATGCGTGGTCGTGAGCGTATTCTCAAAGTGCATACCCGTGGCAAACCTTTGGCTTCAGATGTAGACCTCTCTGTGCTTGCCAAGGCAACGCCCGGCTTTGTCGGGGCGGATATTGAGAACATGGTCAACGAAGCGGCGATTCTTGCAGCGCGTAAGAATAAAAAAACAATTAGCGATGCCGATTTTCAAGAAGCTATTGAGCGTGTCGTCATGGGGCCAGAACGTCGCAGCCGGGTGATTGGCGAAGCTGAACGTCGCGTGACAGCTTATCACGAGGCTGGTCATGCTGTCGTCGGCCATCTGATGCCGCATGGCGACCCTGTGCGCAAAGTCACGATTATTCCGCGCGGCATTTCGGGCGGTTCGACTCTTTTCCTCCCGGACGAACATTCTCTGATGACACGTTCTCGCATGATGACTCAGATCATTGTTTTGTTGGCTGGCCGCGCTGCCGAGGAAATTGTGCTTGATGAAGTGACGACCGGAGCCAGCAGTGATCTTGAACGAGTGACGAAACTTGCACGATCAATGGTGCAGCGTTTTGGCATGAGCGATAAACTGGGACCGATGATGTTTGGTCAAAAAGAGGAAATGGTCTTTCTCGGACGTGAGATTTCTGAACAGCGTGATTACAGTGAGTCGGTTGCCGAAGAGATTGATGTCGAAGTGCGCTCAATTGTCCGCCATGCGTATGAGGAAGCACATCGAATCATCAACGAGAATCGGGATAAACTCGAAGCAGTAGCACAACGATTGCTTGAAGTTGAGACGATTGACGCCGAAGAATTTGCAGCCATCATGGACGGCATATTTGAACCAGACGCGGCGTCGAAAGATGATGAACGCCCAACATCTGTATCGAAACGACACGAGATGCCGCAGGAAACACAACCCGACGATGGGAATGATAAGACGCCGCCGATTGGCGCTGCGCCGAGTCCGGCATAATGCAGTGTCTCATCTGGTATAAAACATGGTGAACTGTCACGAATCCGTCATTGTTTTATCGCCCGAATAAAGTACATAAATTGGTGGCATCAGGTGTGCCACAGGCAGTTAGCGCATCTATCGTCAGTACGATGACGACAATCCCAATGATACAGGCGAAAATCACGAACAAACATCCGCACCACGCCACCGGCCCGCCGCTCAAAATATCCAACGCAAAACCGATGAGGTCTGCAAAAACGCCGATAATGTCACCAATCGTGCTGATGATTTGCAGCGCAAAAAATAGCACAATGCCGACACCACATAGTAAGACACAGGCGATGATGATGAGTGGGGTTGTGCCAAGTGAGTCTATAGACATTATTGTTCCTCGTTGATGATTTCCCAACCCTGTTGTTGAGCGATTGCATACAGTTTCTCGTCAGGATAGGTTGCAACTGGGTGACCCACCGCAGACAGCATCGGCAAGTCGGATATGCTGTCGGCATAAGCATATCCTTCGGCTAGGTCAGCACTATATCCTTGTGAAGCGAGATATTGTTGTACATATTTGATTTTGTTTGACCCAGCACAACTGATACCGGCGATTTGGCCTGTGCAAATGTTGTTTTGATAGACTAGCGGTGTGCCAAGACCGACATCAGCGTCGAGGTGTTTCGCAAATGCGGCAACTGTGCCATCAAACATGGTTGAAACCAGAATAATGTGATCGCCATTTGTTTTATGGTTGTTCAAGCGTTCGACAACGGCAGGATAAAATGTCGTACTCATTCGCGCAGCAATCCACGTAAATAATTGCTCTGTTTCTGATCGTTCCCAACCGCGGACAAGATGCGCAATGCTGCGAATAAAAACATCTCTGAATGCTTCTTGACTCATCCGATTTGTTTTGTGAATGAACCAAAATGGCAACACGCGCACATAAACTTCAGCAATACGCCACCGGCTAATTTGTGGGAAGTCTAGCATCATGCGTGACGTATTGCCTTTGACGAGTGTGCCATCAATGTCGAAAAGGGCAAGGCGCTTGTGTTGTGTGTGGTGTGTCATAGGGAGATTTACCTGTTTGGTGTACAAACACCACTCTCAGCGCGGGTGAGACGCAGCGCATCGCTATTTTCGTTTTCGGCATAACACTCGCAATAATCGATGGAATTATTGCCGTCACCTTGCCACATGATGAAATTAACATGCGTTTGTACACAAAGCACCTCATCGGGATTCCCCTTTTGAAGTGATGTCCGGGAGAATCCAATGCCGCGTTGGTCTGGTTCCGAGATTAGCCAGACCCGTATTTGTTGGTTAGGGGCGTTTCCCTGCGAGATGGTGATCTCATCGCGTGCCAGCAGGATAATGACGAAAAAAACAAATATCACAATCGCGAACCAGATACCAAGTCCAATCAAACATCCCGGTCGTCGCCACCATGCGCGTTTTGTCCACGTGTTTTTTTGTTGATTTACATCATCGTCATCATCTGGTGCTGTGGATTGTTCAATCATCGGCAAACTTCAATCGAATCTCGTCATTGTTATCATAACTAACGTGTACAAACAGAGGCGGTGTATTATCTTCCATCGCGAAAATACGGGGCAGAATATAGGGCAAATCCTCAACTAATGCCAGTCTCATCACCTCGCCACGAGGAACCCAGTGGAGGCTGCCTTCACTATTTGGGGTGACATTGCGAGTCTTTGTCTCGCCCGTGAAGATGAATAAGATGATGCCGTTTGCCTCGTTTGTGTCGATGTTGTAGACGGCTCGTAATTGCAAGTTGTTGACAATGAGACCCGTTTCTTCGCGGATTTCGCGGCGTGCGCTGGTTAGTGGGTCTTCATCGCGTTCAATATGCCCGCCGACACCATTGTAACAATTTGGAAAAATGCGCTTATGTGCTGCACGTTTCATCAACAGCACATCATTGCCATTGAAGATGAAACATAATGTGCGTGGAATCGTCAGCCAACGACCATCCGTCACAGTGGCGCCTTGTTGTTTTGCACCCATGATACTCCAAAAGTTTTGCACACAGTGTAAGCCGAAAAGGTGTGATCGACAATTGTTGACTGTCGCATTTCGTAGTACGCTTGCTCAGTTTGTATTATTGCCTTCATCAAGGATTTTGCAATCATGCAGACCAATCAACGTGGTGTACCCACACCAGATTTGCGTATTGTGTCTACAGATCGTGTTCATCCACACGAGGAACATGACTCGCAGCGTTCAGTGCCTTTGGTTGAACGTTTGCGGGAGGAGCATTACATGATTAATCCACCCATTGTTGCCCCAATGGATGACGATCATTTTGTCGTGTTAGATGGTGCGAATCGCTATCACGCTTTTTCTGCATTGGGCTATCATCATATTCTTGTCCAAGTTTCGACTTATGAGAGCGGTTATGTCGAATTGGGAACATGGCGGCATGTGGTTTCCGGCTGGAATGTCGAGGCGTTGATGGCTAAGCTGGAATCGCTCAACCGAGTCGTAATTTCGTATGGCAAAGTCGTTGATGCCATTGCGCACATTGTGCTTCGTAATGGCGATAAATTGATGATACAAGCTGTTTCGGATGAGCTAGGAGCGCGCAATGCCGCGTTGCGCGATGTCGTCGATGCTTATCAAAAACGCGCCAATCTGTATCGCACGGCAATCGAGAATCCGGATGAAGTTTGGCCGTTATTTCCGGATGCGATTGCGTTGGTGATTTTTCCCAATTATCGACCGGATGATATTATGAATGCTGCGCGACATCAGGCCTATATTCCGCCGGGTATCAGTAGGCATATTGTTCATGGACGTGCGCTGCGGGTGAATTATCCCTTAGCATGGATTTGTGATGAAAGCAAATCACTTGATGAAAAGAATGCCCAATTGAAGGCGTGGATACAAGACAAATTGGCGAGACGTGAAATGCGTTATTATGCCGAAGCAACTTATCAATTTGATGAGTAAAGGAATAGTAATGGCACAAACGGTTGATGAAGCATTTTCGCAGATGTCGTTGTACAGTGATGAGGTGTTGTATGTTCTCATTAAACTCCCGGCGAATGCAGTTATGGCGGCGGCGGGTGTTGTCGCTGAGTGGCGCGAAGCATTTTGTTGTTTGATTATTGATAAAGATGAGGTCACACTGTTGCTGCCCGAAAGGGCATTTGAAACATTTGCGGAACGCTTGCCGGGGCATCTTGTGGCCAAAGTGCGGTATCGCTTGATAACCTTTGACATTCCGTTAGATTTATCAATGATCGGCTTTATGGCACGGGTGAGCAGCGCACTCGCCGAAGCCAATGTGTCGATTCTGCCGTATGCTGCTTATACACGCGACCATATTTTTGTTCATGCTGATGCCTTTGATGCCGCCTGGACGACGTTACAGCAACTTCAAAATATCTAGGCTCTGTTGACATTTGCGCTTTGATGCAAAAATAGGGGACAATCGTTGGGGTTTAGCTTGCTAAACCCTTCAGGGCATTGCACGCAATGCCCC
>RFIA01000006.1 GCA_003695675.1 Chloroflexota bacterium | reverse complement strand
CTCGTCATGCGTGTCGGCAATGTGCCCGTCACCAATCGATTTTTCTGGGCGCTCATCGGCGGCGTCGGGTGCATGATTGTGCTCAGCTTGCTGCTCAATTACACATCGCTTGGCCGCGAGATGCGTGCCTTGGCGAATAATTTTGCTTTGGCGCGGGTCATCGGCATTCGTGTTGACCGCGTGCAGGGGATGACGTGGCTGCTCGTCGGTGGCTTGGCCGGTGTCGCCGGGGCGCTGTGGGGGCTTTCGACTGCCGTCAATCCGTTGACCGGTTGGCTGACGATTCTCTCGGTCTTCGCGGCGGCGATCCTCGGCGGGTTGTCGAGCTTTCCCGGCACGATAATCGGCGCATACATCGTCGGCCTCTCCGAAAATACTTTGATGCAAATCCTGAATCATTTCTTCGGACTCGGCTTCAACTTCAAACCGGCTATCCCGTTCATTATCATCATCATTGTTCTGCTGCTGCGGCCACAGGGCTTGACCGACCTGCTGCCGACTCAACGCAACCTGACGCGCTAATCATCATGACACCTAATCGGCATAGGCAGTTCATTCCATGAAAAGCACGCTTGCCACGATGAACAAAAATGAACCGCGAAGGCGCAAAGAGCGCAAAGTGAAATACTTATCTTTCTTTGCGTCCTCTGCGTCTTTGCGGTTAAAAATCTTTTCGTTTGAGCAAAGCCTCTGCACCTGTAGAGCACACCTCCATGATTGATCTTTCCAACATTGATTTTGTCGCGACAACCATCGCCCTGCTGACGATTTTCGGCATTTGGTCGATTATGGCGATCAGCCTCAATCTCGAATACGGCGTCGCCGGGATACCGAATTTCGGGCAGGCGTTGTTCGTCTCGCTTGGCGCCTACACCACCGGCGTGATGTATTCGCGCGTCATGCCGCTACTCGCCGGTCATGATGCGCTTGACCCGTGCGATGCAGACACATTGGCGTCGGCGTTGCAATTGCGCAGCGACATCGCCCAATCGATGCCCGTCGCCACATTCGTCACAGTTGCTATCGCCCTTGTGGTTGCTATGTTCATCAGTGGACTCGTCGGTTACGTCATGTCGCTCATCACGCTGCGTTTGAAAGAAGAATGGTTTCTCGCGCTTGTGTTGCTCGTCGGCGGCGAAATCATCCGCATTCTCGTGCGCGGTTACAAGCCGATTATCTGCGCGAACAGCGGCATCGCCGGTATCGCGCAGCCATTTCGCAGCATCACCGATGACACCCAACTCGGCACGATTTTGTTCATGGTGATGGTGCTCGTCCTCGCGCTGATTGTCTATTGGTACAGCGAACGGTTGATTCGCTCGCCGTATGGCCGCTTGTTGAAAGCCGTGCGCGAGAACGACGCTGTCGCGCAAAGTCTCGGCAAAGATGTCGTGCGGATTCGAGCGCGAGTGATGTTCATCGGCTCGGCGATTGCGGCGGTCGCGGGTGTGCTGTTCGCGCTCAATCTCGGCCTCGTCAGCACGAATGATTTTGTCGTCACACTGACGCTCGATGTGTGGGTGATGGTCGTGCTCGGCGGCCTCGGCAATATGCGCGGGGCATTGCTCGGCGCGGCGGTCATCACATTGCTGCGCCGTGTGACACAGGTGGCCGCGATTCAACTCAATCAATCGGGGGTTGATCTCGAATTTAATTTCGTGCGCTTCATTTTGCTCGGCATCATCTTGTTGATTATGCTGCGCTATCGGCCACAGGGTTTGCTCCCCGAAAGCCGTCGCACGACCGTCGCGCATGATGCGTTGCTGACGGACGCAAACAAATAATATTGAACCGCAGAGACGCGAAGAGCGCAGAGAATATCACCTCGTTGGGGCATTGCGTGCAATGCCCTGAAGGGTTTAGCAAGCTAAACCCCAACGAGTTATCGTACTTTCGCGTCAATCTCTAAACATCAACGATTGACGACGGGGGCACGGTATGCCGTGCCCTTACAGAATGTGTGGCTTGATACGATGCTCGAACTAAAAGATGTCCGCAAAGATTTTGATGGATTACGTGCGGTTGATGGCGTGTCGTTCGGGGTCGATGAGGGGCAAATCGTCGGCCTCATCGGGCCGAACGGCAGCGGCAAAAGCACGCTGCTCAGCCTCATCGCCGGTACGATTGAACCGACCGGCGGGCAAATCTTCTTCGCGGGCGAGGACATCACGCATCTCCCGGCGAACGAAATTTTCCAACGCGGACTCGTGCGCGGTTTTCAAGACCCGTCGCTCTTCTTTCAGATGACGCTGCTCGACAACACCTTGCTGCCGATTAAAAATCAACGCGGCGAACAAGCGCGTTATGCGCCGTGGCGACGCTTCTGGCAACAAGAGGAGCACGACCATTCGCAAAAGGCGGGCAACATGCTCGAACAGGTCGGCTTGCGCGAGCATTTCGACAAGTCGGCGTCCGACCTCTCCGGCGGGCAGATGAAGCTGCTCGAAATCGCCCGCAGCTTGATGGGCGACCCGCGGATGCTGTTGCTCGACGAACCGGCGGCGGGCGTCGCGCCAAAGCTCGCGCACGAAATTTTTGCCTATATTGCCATGCTGCGTCGCGATGCCGGTGTGACCTTTTTGATTGTCGAACATCGCTTGGAGCTGTTGTTCAACATTGTCGATTATGTGTACGTCATGCACAATGGCAAACGCCTCGCGCATGGCACACCGGACGAGATTATCGACAACGATGAGGTGCGCGAAGTATACTTTGGCGATTGAAATAGTGGATAAATTTTCGTAGGGGTGACCCGCCGGGTCGCCCCTACATATTACGCGGTTGGATGAGGAACATGACGTCATGATAACCGTCAACAATCTCGATGCGGGATATGGCAAACTCGTCGTGCTGCACGACGTCAGCATGACATTTGAGGCCGACAAGTTCACGACGATACTCGGCGCGAACGGCAGCGGCAAGAGCACACTGCTCAAGAGCATCATGGGGTTGACGACGATTGTCGCCGGGTCAGTGACCTTCGACGGTCGTGAACTCGTCGGCATGGCGACCGAGTCGATCAGCGATCTCGGCATCGCCTATGTGCCGCAGCGCGAGAATATCTTCGACGCGATGAGTGTCCGCGAGAATTTGCAACTCGCCGCCCGTCGTATGAGCAAAGACGAAGCGCGCCGCGCCCTCCACGAAACGTATGACTTGTTCCCGATTCTCGCCAAACGCCAATCACAACGCGCCGGGCAGCTCAGCGGCGGTGAGCGTCAAATGGTGGCGATTGCCATCGGTTGGCTCTCGCGCCCGCGCCTGATGATACTCGACGAACCGAGCGCCGGGTTGGCACCGCTTGTCGCCAAAGAAGTCTTCGAGGTGTTGAGGATACTCGTCGAGAAAAACATCACCATGATTGTCGTCGAGCAAAATGCCCGCCGCGCCATCAAGTATTGTGACTACGTTTATGTGCTGCGGTCAGGGGAAGTCGCGTTCAACGGCACGGCTGAAGCCTGCCTCGCGAATGAGGAGATGGTCAAAACGTATCTGTCGTTGGGGCGTGTCGAGAATACGTAGGGGCGACTCGCCGAGTCGCCCCTACTCGCCGAGTCGCCCCTACAAACAAATTTATTTCCATGAGGGGTGGCTGATGGGACTTGAACCCACAACCGCCTGAACCACAATCAGGTGCTCTGCCATTGAGCTACAACCACCACAAGATGTGCTTAGACTCTACGTGGTAAGCGCGTGATTGTCAAGACCGTGTCGCTCAACCCGCGATTGTCTCCAGCGTATCGACATCGTGGATTTCGAGGCGGCGGCCATCGAAGGTGATGTAGCCTTGTTGCTGCCATTTATGCAGCAAGCGCGAGACGACATCGGCATCGATGGCGACAGCACGGGCGATGCGCGTCAGCCGGATTTCGTTCTCGACGACGCCGTTGCGCCCACCACATAACAAGAGCAGGGCGCTCGCGACGCGCGCCGCCACATTGCGAATCGCGTGTTCGCGCACCAGCAAATTCATCTGATACAAACGCTGCCCAAGATGCGACAGGGTTTGCTGTGCGACGACCGGCATCCGTTCGCACACCTCAACGAAACGAGCGCGTTCCAAGCCAATCAAGCGACAATCCGAGACAGCGACGACATCGCCTGTGCGCGGTTGATTGGCCAACATCGACAATTCGCCGATGACATAATACGGCCCTTCGGTCGCGAGGATAATCTCTTCGCCACTCGGATAACGGCGCACGATATGAATTTGCCCTTCTTCGAGGACATAAATCGCGTCGCCGGGTTCGTTTTGCTCGAACAGCGTCTCGCCAGCAATCAGTTGGGTGTAATAACAATACTGCGCCAATTCTCGCAGCACATCGTCCGACAAATTCTTGAATAACGCGGCATTGCGCAGGATGGAATAATTGATACCGACCGACATTGCACCACCTCCATCGCTTTTTGCTATTATCATATCACGAAAATCAAAAGAACGGCTCAGATTCGAGCCGTCCTCTAAAAAGACCTCGCGTTAGTGCGATATATCAAGCTGTTGTCGAATGTCGCATTTCATCACTATGACGAATCACAGCGAGGTCAACAATATGATTGATGAGTTCATCATACGTCCACCCCGCAGCGACAGCCTCTAAACAAATATCACTGTAGTCGGGATTGAGTCCCGGTAGGGGATTGATTTCGAGGATGTAGGGCTTATTGTCATTGTCTTCATCAAGACGGAAATCAACGCGAGCGACATCTTTGCAACCCAACCGACCGTAATCTCGCGCCCTTTAATGTAACGCTCACACAAAATTGGTTGATTATAACGACGATGTTGCTGCGCGATTTGTGCCCGCAATTGCATAACATTCCGCACGATACTCGCCGCGCTCACACCCATGCCTGTGCCTTCCCGACTCGGTTTGACGAACATCGGGAAGCGCAACTCACCATCGCTATTGAGCAGATCGTCATCAATGGCCTCGTCAGCGCGTTCAAAAACTTGAAATTCCGGTGTTGGCAAGCCATGATAATGTAGGATGCGTTTTGTCATCGGTTTGTCGAGCGCGAGAGCAAGCGTCATCACCTTGCTGCCCGTGTATGGTATCCGCAACATTTCGAGTAGCGCCGGGATGTGGGCCTCGCGGCCATCGCCGAAGTGACTCTCTGCAATGTTGAAACACAAGTCGGGTTGGTAATCTTGCAGACGCTCAATGAGGTTGTGGAGCGGGAGGATGCTGGCCTCGAAAAATGTGGCAAAATGCCCACCGTTTTCCAATTCTGCTTCCAATTGTTGTAAGTGGCGACTTTCCATCGCAAACTCCCACAAAAAGAGCCGATCACAATGATCGGCTTTTCGAACAGATTTGTTGGCGGCTAACCCGCCTTATGTGTTTGTTGTCTATCGTTAATTATAATCAGTTTTGCAAAATGTCAAGCCGATTTGATCCATATTTAGCGCCAACTCATTTTTGGAATGCGTGATGTGTGTTAGAATAGATAACACGACAATAGATTGACGAGGCCAAAATGTCTGCAAGAGAGCGTGAATACCAAACGAGTATAGTAGTTGAATATCAAAACCTTTTCTCGATTGCACGAGATGAATATTTTGAAGATGGTATTGAGTCTGACTTTTCGACCGAGCTAGCAAAATTATTTCAACGTGATGGGCATCAAGCCGTTGACATCATTGCCAATCTGCTAAACGACAAACACGTTAATCCAGAGGTTGTGGGCGAAACACTGCGTTGCATCGGTGAAATCGAAAATGCGGATACACATCTTCAACGTCGTCTTTTGCTTGAGAACAGTTTAAGGCATTCATCTCCAATTGTGCGTGACCGAGCAGGACTCGGATTGGCTTCAATGGATGATCCTGCTGCGATTCCGGCTCTTGAACAAGCCATCGCACGAGAGCAAATCGTGCAATTACGTGAAGATTTGCAACAAGTTCTCGATCAATTGATTGCGACACAAGCCGAGCAAAATTGATGGTGCGATGCCCTTCCTTCTCAGAAAAGTCACTCGACCAAAATGGTACCCGTTGCCGTGGCTGGCTGACGGTGAGTTTCAGGCTGATGCTTTCGTCGATCTTCGAACACGAGATAATAAGCTGTCCGTATGGCAGGTTGATGACGAGCGCAAGAATCTCACACGCCTCATCACCGCATTAGCCGCGAATGGCAATAAACCGGATAATCTCGACTACGCACTACTTGATCTTCAAGTCATACAAGCCATCGGTATTACGATTGCGACAGTTAATGGCGATACACCGGACAAAGCGGCCAATATGTGGCATCGAGATTTGGTGGAATTATCGGCTGCGAGGTTATTTGATTTAGCCCGTGCTATTCATCAACATGGTTCTATCGAACGGATACCTAAAAAGCAGATCATTGGCCTGATTCATCAATCAATTGAGGCCGGGCATTTTGAGGTATCTGACTTAAAGCCGGATTTGGCGAACAAACTCAGATTATCAACAAATGATTGATCTTCAATTCCGCTTCGTGTGTCCGCATTTCGCAACGTGAGGATTGATTGATCGTGGGGCACGATGAATATTCGCACCCCACCACAAGTTGCTTAGTTGTGCGTGTTAGTCATTGATGACGGTCTCCGGCGGGCAGCAGCGATATTCTTGCGATTTTTCGAGCAATTCGATTTGCTTGGCGAGCAAATCATTTTCTAGCTTTTTGCGTTGCAGATCAAGATTGATCTCGCGCAACAATTGTGGTTCACAAATGTTGCACTCGTCGAGGCAGCCCTTGACGATAATGCCCGGCGTTGGCAGCGATGTCGCGAGTTCAAAATTAATCTCGGCGGCGAATTCATCGCTCAAGCGGTCGCTACCTACTTCGGCCAAAATGCCTTGCGCGACCAATTGTTCATCCACTTCTCTGCGTGCTGCTTCACACACATCGGGGGGCAACGGTTCAACAAATGTGGTGAATCCGGGAGCGGTTCGCAAACGCTGTGCCGTCAACAATTGTTGTTGCTGCTGCGCTTGTAAATTGACGACGCCCGCTTGTTGACCAATGAGCGTTTCCGACGCGACGCTCTCACGCCCGATGCGCTCGACCTCCAACCGATTACTGTCCGTCGCGAGGATAGCATTCGGAATCGCGGAAACACGACCGCGCGATGTGAACCGGTTGTTGGCAACTTTCGAGTTGGCTGCTGGGTCTATCACGCGACGTCGTATCGAGACGATCTCAAATTTGATATACTGCGTTTTGTTGATCTGATGAAACAAAAATGTCAAAGCGTGGCAGCGATTGGGATTTGAGAAAGTTCGTGAAGACGCTTCAAAGTGGTCTTCGGTTTCGCCCTCGGCGTGAGTACGTCGATTGACTTCGCCCACCGAAACTGAGCTAGCGGTTCGAGTGGCTTCGACCGACCGATTGTGCGAATACTCGGCGTGTTGCTTGAGTTCGCGCAAAAAGTCGGCGCTTGACTGCGAATTCCACGAGCCACCCACATCGACATCAGCCCCAAGGAAGAAGGTTTCAATCGCGCCGCTGGTGTCACCATGCCCTTCAAACGAGCCACTCTTGCTGGAACTCGATGAAATATCGTCTCGCACCGACAAATCGGACATAAAATCGTCCATCGCGGACATATAATATTTCTCTTCCGATGTTTGCTCATGCCGATAGCTAAGATTGCTCGAACTGTCAAAACTGAAACGGGTACGGCGGTCGGCGGTGAACAGACGAACTTGTTCGCCCGGCAGCAGCGTGGTGGTATATACGAGATCGCCTTCAAGCAATGGCCCACTACAACGTGTCAAGCGTGCATGAATCACGGCTTCGACCTGCACACGACTGTCATTACTAACGATTGATGTGTTATAGCGTTGGCGATATTTGAAATCAAGCACATCACAGATGTCATCAACTTCGAAAACCGGACAGCAATTCTTCCCGCTTGCCTCACTTTCTGTTGGTTCAACATCCTGTTTCTTGACTTTTTCCGGATTATCCATCGTATTCCCCCCATAGAACAACATGATGCGATTGGCAGAAATGAAATGGCTAAATTTTTACCAACTCATTTCTTAACATTGATTGTACATCAAATTGACATCTCGTGGGGAGCTTACCTTTGTACTCTTATACAAAGCGTATATTTCGTCTGGACAATGAAAATGACCGGTAGCTGTAACCGGTCATTGATGAGGATGGATGATCGTCGTGAAATCGTGTGGGTATGGTGCAATGGTCAGAATCGTGCCGAATGCACGATGGACATGAATGTCGGGTCGAAGGCGGCGAAATTTTGGGCGATACCGACAAAGAGCGCAATCCGCCCATCGCGCATATTCTGTGCCACAAACTTGAGTGTTTGCCCTTCGGCTGAGAATTCAAATGCAGTGGCTTCATTCCCGTTAATCGTCAAACGTTCGACTTCGCCGACAGTGGCGCCCGCATCTTCAGCGCCGAGCACGAGTAGACCACGAATCAAGTCGAGCGCATCCGCAGCCGACACATCAAGCCCGCCGCCATCTTCAATATCAAGCACCACGGCTTGTGTGTTATCTGGCAGGTCTATCGCCGTTGGGTCGCCTGCAAAAATGTCGAACAGATTGCTGGACGAGGCCATCACCAATTGGCCGTCTACGAGCTGCGCTTCCCAACCGGCAGGGTAACTGACCGTCGTCTCCTCAAATGCGACCGCTTGCCCCAACGCGACACCATCGAAGTCATCGCCGCCGGTCAACAAGACAGCGCCGACAACAACGAGGATAATCACAACGATGACACTCACAAGCGGATAAAAATAATCGTCCGCCAATTTATCGATGAATGATTTGTCGGATGTTGCAGGACGTTGACTGCTCGGCAGGCCCGCTTGCGATTGTTTTGCGGCGGCCCGGTCGATTTTCGCGATCCATTCCTTCGCCGTTGGATGATCGATATGAACGAGAATGGCACGCGCTTCTTGATAGCGCTTCTGCTTGATGAGATTGCGTGCCTCAATCATTTGATCTCTTGTGGACATGGAATACCTCGTATGAGTCACAATCGAACCTTATACCATTAGTATAAAATCAATCGTGTCGCACAAGACAAAAGATTGCCAAAAAATTCTGAAAATGTGCCGAAGGCCATCGGTCAAAATTGCGCCGAACGCACCATCGCCATGAAAGTTGCATCGAAGTTGCTGAAGTCATGCGCGATGCCGATGAAGACCGCGATTCGCCCACTGCGTGCATCCAGCAAAAGCACTTTGAACGTTTGTGCATCAATCATGAATTCAAAGGCGGCGGCCTCGTTGCTGCCAATCGTGAAGCGCTCTAAATCGCCGACTTCACCCCCGGCTTCCTCAGCACCCGCGATAAAAAAGCTGCGGATTAAATCAAGCGCTTCGTCGATTGGTATTTCAATCCCGCCTGTATCTTGAAATCCGACCGCGACAGCTTGTTCGCCGCGTGGCAATGCCGCCGTTGTTGGGTCGCGTTCGACTTCATCCAATACATCCGCCGACGACACCAGAATCAACGCATCAGAATCGACCTGCGACACCCACCCATCGGGGAAGCGAATCGTCATGCCATTGAAATTCGCCGATTGGGTCAACGCACTGCCGGTGTTGTTGCCACTACTGCTGCCGCCATCGCCACCGGCTAAAAATACCCCGACGACAATAATCAAGATGGCGACGACGATGCCACCCGCGACGACATAAAAATAGTCGCCTGTCAATTGGTCGATGAGCGAAGCTGATGCAGTTTTTGACGAAGCCCGCGACACTCCGCGTAGATCATCGACTGAGGCGGCGCTGTCCGTGTGAACTTGCGGGGGCTGTTGCGCGGTCAGTTGATCGATTTTGGCAATCCATTCTTGCGCGGTCGGGTGGTCGACGTGGACAAGAATGGCGCGTGCTTCTTGATAACGTTTCTGTTTGATGAGATCGCGTGCCTCAATCATTTGATTTCTGGTGGACATAGCACACCTCTAATTAATCACAAACAGGCCCTATATCCATCAGTATATAATCAAGAGGATACGTCTTGCACAAAGACGACAGTACATTGCTGAAAACACGACCCAATCATGACTATTTTGCTATTCGACATCTGCCAATTGTGGAATCTTAAAAAACGATTGGAACCACCAAGACATCAAGAGCGCCAAGAAAAGCGCGACTCGTCAGAAAATCGGTGCATGTAGGGGCGCAGCGCGCTGCGCCCCTACAAAAAACACGCGGCTTGTTCATCATCGTCCTATCTTTGTGACCTCTTTACTCTACATCAGTCCACATCTCAAGCAAAATAACCCAAATAACCCAATGTCATCAGTTGAGACAGCGCTTCATACACCCCAATAGTCTAAAATGTCTTGTAACCCCGAAGCGGTTGCTTGTGACGAAACATATTCGGCGACTTGCTTGACGGCATCGGCTGCATTCGCCGGTGCTGCGGGACGCCCAACCAATGCCAGAAAGTTCACATCGGCGGGCGAATCGCCGACACCGCCCATAGCAGACAAGGCGATGCCGGTCACGTCGGCCAACCATTGTAACCCCGTCCCTTTGTGAATATGCGCCGGATGAATGTTGACCGCTTCGACGGCTGTGTCCACCATGAATTGATCCGACATTTGCGTGACAAGCCTGCGCACATCATCGACGAGATCATCTAAAGTCGTCGCATTCTTTGCAAACAAGGTGTAACACACGCTTTTACCCGGTTGCCAATAAGCCCGTTCGCGCTGCACAATTTCATCATCGATGCGCCGGACAATCGCTTGCAAGCTCGTCATCTGCTGTGACGATAACAACGGCGAAGTTGTGAATTGATAAGTGGTGGGGAAATACAAACCGGCGCCGCTCTCAAAGAGCGCCGGTCGCCAACCGTCGATGGCCTGCATCATGGCTTCGACGTAGGCAGACGGACGCCCGGTATTGAGGGTGACCGCCGGGACGGCTGTATCGTGTTGAGCGCGTCGATTCAAATCGGCCAAGCGTTGCAATAAGCGCAGGTCGAAGCGCTGCGCTTCACCGTCCGAAATCACGCCGTCGATGTCGAG
>RFIA01000072.1 GCA_003695675.1 Chloroflexota bacterium | reverse complement strand
CCCTTCAGGGCATTGCACGCAATGCCCCAACGGAACGCTTGCTCTGCGTTGGCGTCACTTGATTCCGCATCAATCTATGAAATGTCAACACAACCTAGGAATCATGATTCTGTTTTACACTACGTTTTCAGCATTGCCTCGACTATCTCAAGTATCTCGCCCATCGAGGGGATAATCGTTGGGGTTTAGCTTGAAATCCTTCAGGGCATTGCACGCAATGCCCCAACAGAACGCTTGCTCTGCTTTGGCATCACCTGATTCCTCATCAATCAATAAAATGTCAACACAATCTAAAAGATATTAAACCGCAAAGCGCCCAAGAACGCAAAGCAAAAATAAAGCGCAGAGAAATTTCCGTCGGGGCAAAGCGTGCTGTACCCTGCCCGCATGATTTTCGTCTCGTTGCGGTGTACGCCACGCATCATGGCCGGCGCTCATAACAAAAAGCGCAGCGCAACGAAGAACAGGAACAGACCGTACAATTTGCGAATCGTGGCCGTCGGCAAACCGAGCGCGATGCGTGCGCCGCCGAAGGCCCCGGCGATGATGCCCAAGCCGACGAAAACCGCCGTCCCGATTTCGAGATTGCCCGCGTTATAATAATTGACGACCGCCGGTAAGTCCGCCGGGAATTGCAGCGCGGCCAACGACGTGCCAACAGCGCGACGTTGTTCAAATTTGAAAATCGCGATCAACATCGGCACGATGATGATGCCGCCGCCGATGCCGAACAAGCCCCCCGCGATTCCGGCGACGAGACCGAGCAACAACAACCAATACGGCGCGGGACGCGGGTCATCGTCAGCGATTTCTTGCCCCGATGACGGCGTCGCCGTGGCCGCAGCAGGCGCCGCTTTGGTGACATATTGCCGCCAGACGTCAAGCGGTTGGATGAAACGCCACGCCATATACAACAAGAAAATGGCGTAAATTTGTTGCAATGTCGTCGTTGGTAAACCGAGCGCAATCTTGGAGCCGATGAATGTCCCCGCGACTTTGCCGAGTGCAATCACAATCGCGATTTGCAGGTCGAGCTTCCCAGCGCGATAATACGCCAACGCCGCAAAGATGCCAACCGGGACAAGACGCGACGCCAGCGATGTGCCGTTGGCGTTTAGTTGTGAAAATTCAAGGAAGGTAATCAACGTCGGCACGATGATGATCCCGCCACCGATACCGAATAATCCTGATGCAAGCCCCGCGATAAGACCGACAATAATCAGACCGACAAAAGCATCTGGCATAATGTACTCCATAGCGTCGATGACGGGACAGCGCGTCTCGTCGAAAATCCCGCATCATTGTGACGTATCTTGCCAAATTACGCGAGTCCGTATCAGTCCATAAAACTTTGAACGTGTGTTCTGGTCTAAGTTTCCCTTATGCAATTTGAAATTTAACTCTTGCGAAAACAGAACCTGATTCGCTATTATTTATGATGCTGATGATAAAAATTCGATTGAGTGATACCGTACACGCGAAACGCGCAATCAACACATGGACACGGTTAATCAATGGCTTTGAGTGCAAAAGTTCAAGAATATTTAGCGGAAGCGTATCGCATCGCCTATTATCAAGATGGCGATAGGCGCGTCTCGAATGCTGACTTGGCGGAAGTGATGCACGTCACCGATGCGGCGATTTCGCGGATGATTAAACGACTCGCCCGCGAAGGATACGTCCAACATCACAAACATCGCGGCATTGTGTTGACCGAAAAAGGCGAACGCGAAGCGCTCGCACACATCCGACGGCATCGCTTGGTAGAGCGCTTCCTCGTCGATGTGATGGGCTTCGGCTGGCACGAAGTCCACGATTCGGCTGATGGTCTCGGCGCGACGATCAGCGACGTTGTCGTCAATCGCATGGACGAAATGGCCGGCTTCCCGCGTCGTTGCCCACACGGCGAACCGATTCCAACGGCAGAAGGCGACATGCCGCGCATTCACGATTATCCATTGACAGAAGTCGAAGCCAACAGCGACGACGTGTGGGTTGTCAGCCGGGTGAACACCCACGACAGCGATATGCTGCAATATATCGCTTCATTAGGTCTCAAACCGGGCGCAACCCTGCGCCTCATTGAACGGGCGCCGTTCAACGGCCCATTGCAACTCGAAGTCGACGGCGAGGTGCGCGTCATCGGCCACGAACTCGGCGGCGTCTTGCGTGTGTGCAGCCGCGAAGAATTTGCGTTGGTCTGAAGCGAGCCGCGCTATTCTTTTTCATACGGGATACCGTCGGCTTTCGGCGGGGTTGCCTTGCCGACGAGACCGGCGAGCACGACCATCGTCACAACGAACGGCGTCATCTGCAAGAACTGCTCTGGAATGTTGACGTTGAGGATTTGAAAACGCAAGCCGAGCGCATCTGAGAAGCCGAAGAGCACGCCGCCACCGAATGCCCCAAACGGCATCCACTTGCCGAAAATCATCGCGGCGAGGCCGATGAAGCCGCGCCCACTCGTCATGCCATCTTCAAAGCTGCCGTTTGTTTCCAACGAGAACCATGCCCCACCGAGACCGGCGATAAGGCCGCTGATGAGCACATTGATCCAACGATTGCGCAGCACATTGATGCCGAGTGTGTCCGCCGCATGGGGATTCTCACCGACGGCGCGGGTGCGCAACCCCCAACGGGTGTAAAACAAAATGATGTGCGTCGCAATCAACAAGATGAACATGGCGTAAAAAATCGGTTTGCCATTGAAGAAGATTTCGCCAAGTATGGGGATGTCCGCCAACACAGGGATGCGGATTTGCTGCAAGGTTTCGCGCCCGGCTTCGGACGACAGCAGCACCTGACGCCGCAGAAAACTCGTCAACCCCAAAGCCATGATATTGATGACCGTGCCGCTCACGATTTGGTCGGTGCGAAATGTGATCGAAAGCCATGCGTGCAGCGCCGCCATAAAGCCGCCGGAAAGCACCGCCGCCAACACACCGAGCCACAAGCCGGTCGATGTCGGCACAGTGCCCGCCACCAAGGTGAAGACGACGAAGCCAACCCCCGCGCCGGTCAACATCATGCCTTCAATGGCGATATTGACGACGCCGGAGCGCTCCGCCCAAATGCCGGACAGCGCCCCGATGACAATCGGCGTCGCGAGGCGCATACTCGTCTGCAACAACACGGTGAAGTTGGTGCTGTTCCCAGCGGCGGCAATAATCATAATCGTCGGGATGAACAAGATACCGTTTACAAATAACCAATATTTCGTCACGCGGTCGAGCCGTTGGCCGAGTTCACCGGCGGGGCGCGGCAACAACCCAACGACTCCGCCGAGAATATAGAACACGATACCGACAACGGTGGCATAAGTGACGGTGTCAATCGTCAGCGATTGGGTCGCGTTGAATGTCAGCGTCGTAATCACACGCCCGGCTTCATTGACGTCGAGGCCGCTCAAGTCGGCATCGGCGCCATAATTGCTCGTGACGCTGAGCACCATCCACAAACCGATGAGAATAAAGAATACCGAGAAGATGCGCGGACGAGTGATTGAGTCGCGCCACGTTTTCGTTTCGATGATGGGAGCGTCTGCCCGCGCTGTTGTCGTTGCTGATACCATGGTTGTCTATCCTCCCCACGAACTGAGGCGCATTTCCTTGGCCTTTTCTTCTGCCGTTGCTTCCGGCACTCGATAGATAAAACGGATGATGGCGTCTGCCGCCACGAACATGATAATCAAGGCTTGAATGATGTTGACCAACTCAATCGCGATGTCGGCGCGGACTTGCATCAGATTGGCGCCGGCCAGCAAAATCCCCCACAAAAAACCTGCCGGAATCATATTGCGTGGGTCGTTGCGGGCCAGCAACGCGACGGCAATCGCGTCGAAACCGAGACCGGCGAAAAACTCCGGCTGCATATTGTGCTGCACGCCGGAAATTTCAATCGCACCGGCGAGGCCGGCCAAGGCGCCACTGAGCGCCATCGCCATAATGATATTGCGCGGCACACTCATCCCGGCATAACGGGCGGCGTCGGCATTCGCGCCGACGGTGCGCAGTTCAAAGCCGAGCGTCGTCCGGTCGAGAAACCAGCCGGTGAACCACACCGCGCCGAGCATCAGCAACAAACCGATGTGCAATTCGCCGCGTGCCGTCGTCCAATGCAAGAACAAACCGAATCCGAGCACGAGTAATCCATTGATGATCGGGCGTATCGCCGCCCCGACCTGTTGTTGGATTTGCTCTTGCCGCCGCCACAAGCCGTAAATCAGCACGACAATCGCCGAGACAACAATCCACGGTACGCCGATGCTGTGGAAAGCGGGCAGCTGCGCACTGTCCACGAGAAATGGCGTGCGCGGCGTGCTCGCTTCGGTGTCGAGCAAAATGAGCGGGTCGGTCGATTTGATGAGCCAGTCGACGAGACGAATCGCGATGAAGTTCATCATAATCGTATTGATGACTTCGTGTGCGCCGGTGTACGCTTTGAGGAAACCGGGGATCGCCCCCCATACAAAGCCGCCGAAGATTCCGCCGATGATGACAATCGGGATATGAATCACACCCGGCAACCCATCGAGAAGCGGTGTGAAGCCGAGCCACGCCGCGACCGTCCCAGCGGCGAAGAGCTGCCCTTCCGCGCCGATGTTGAACAAACCGGCCTTGAAACCGAGCGCGACCGCCAAGCCCGCAATCACAAAGGGAATCGCACGGCGCACCATGAATTCAAACAGACTCGGGAAGAAGATAAAGGCGTGATTGCCGAGTCGGAGGTAAGCGGCTTCCGGCACATCGTCGGTCGGGTCGTCGGGGGTATTCATCTCGTTGTTGATGATGCCCGACCGTTGCACGCGCTCATCGACGAGAATGCGATTGCCCGGTCGCTTGATGATCAGATTGTTGCTCAGCACCGCCTCGAGATTGTCGCGCAAGTCGGTCGCGACATGATCGCCGGTCAACAACCCGGCGCTGTAGAGATTGTCCACCAAGCGCAATTGATTGGATAATTGCACCGGAGTCGTCGCGCCGGACTCGTTGACGATGCGCACAAAATCTAAATTTTCGCGGATGTTGTCCGGCTCTTGCTCAGCGATGAGGACAATATCTTGTGCGTCGAATGAATCCGGCGCTAGGCTGAGCGTCACCAGCACATCCAACTGTTCGACCATGCGCGTCAGGGCGACGATGCCGCGGTCATCGACGACCTGCATGTAAGCGAACAAATCATCATCGCTTATCTCGGCGGCAGAAGGCGCCAGCGCTTCGATGGCGTCGCGCATGTCCGCATCGATTGCACCGGCGGCAACAACCTGCCCGGCGACATCGCGCACTGCGCCGCGATCAGCGTCGGCGAGATCAACAATCAACGGGCGCATCGCGCTGAGTGTCTCTTGTCCGACAGCTTCTATCGCCGGGATTCGACTGCCAAGCGCGATTAGCGCTTCGTCGTCAAGATCATCTTCATAACGCGCCAGCACCTCGCCGAGGCGTTCGAGTTCGATGACATCTTTGGGGGTCAACCGGCTGATGCTGCGTGCCAATGAGCTGACCGCTCTCGGCTCAAGATTTTCATTTTCGGCGACGACCAGCGCGAGATCAAAATCGGATTGTTGAGCGTTGGCATTCACTGCCAGACCAAGTGACCCTTCGATCAAGGCGCTGTACGCCCGGCCAGAAATTTGCAAACCACGCGAGATACTGCCCTCGCCGCCAGTGATAATCATGAACGGCACGGTCACAATCAACGCGGTGACAACGGCCAGCACCGGCACGAGTCGCGGCGAGATGCGCTGCCACGAATAAGCAAACGGCGCGAAGGCCTGTGGTGGTTCTCGTTTGGGTTGTTCGGGTTGTTGTGCCTGAACCATCTCAGCCATTGCGCACCACCCCATCTTTTTGTGTGATATGCGCCGCTTCACCGTCGCGCACACCGGCCATCAACAAACCGATCCGTTCGCGATTGGCCTCCGCAATCGGGATGACGCCCATCACCTGCCCGGCATACATCACGGCGATGCGGTCGGAAAGCGACAGGATTTCGTCCAACTCAGTCGAAACCAACATGACCGCCGTACCTTCGTCGCGCATCCGCACAATTTGCTTATGGATGAATTCAATCGACCCGACGTCAAGCCCGCGCGTCGGTTGCGCCGCGATGAGCAATTTGCTCTTGCGCGAGAATTCGCGGGCGACAATCGCTTTTTGTTGATTGCCGCCGGAAAGCGACCCCATGTTGACCATGATGCCGGGTGTACGCACATCGTATTGCTTGACGAGATATTCTGCATATTCGGCTTTGGCTTTTTCGTCGGCGATGATGCCTTTTGAAAAGCGGCTGGTGTAATATGTTTGCAACACGAGATTGTCTTTGATGGGGAAAGCGGCCACCATGCCATTTTTCTGCCGGTCTTCGGGGACATGCGCGACCCCGGCTTCAATCACTTGGCGCGGGCTTGCGTGGGTGACGTCACGCCCGTCGATGATGACTTTGCCGCCCAACACAGCACGCAGCCCGGTGATCGCTTCGACGAGTTCGGTCTGCCCATTGCCTTGTACACCGGCGATTCCCAAAATTTCGCCCGCGCGGACTTCCAACGACAGATCATTGACGGCCAACAAATCGCGGTCGTCGGTCACATACAGATGCTGAATCTGAAGGATCGGTTCGCCGGGATGGGCGTCGCCTTTCTCGACTTGCAGCAGCACTTCGCGCCCGACCATCATCGAAGCGAGCGAGGCTTCGGTAGACTGTTTCGGGTCGGCATGGCCGACAACTTTGCCCAAACGCAGCACGCTGATCGTGTCGCAAATCCGCAAGACTTCTTTGAGCTTGTGCGTGATGAAGATGATGCTCACGCCGCGTTCGATGAGCGTTTGCATGATGTCGAACAAGCCCTCGGTTTCTTGCGGCGTGAGGACGGCGGTCGGTTCGTCAAGGATGAGGATGTCCGCCTTGCGGTACAGCGCTTTGATGATTTCGACCCGTTGCTGCACACCGACCGGCAAATCTTGCACGAGCGCGTCGGGGTCAACATTCAAGCCGTATTGTGCCGAAATCTCCATGATACGATTGCGGGCGGCGCGCCGGTCGAGAAACGGCCCGCGTACCGACTCGTTGCCGAGCATGATATTTTCCGTCACGGTGAGGACGGGCACGAGTTGAAAATGCTGATGCACCATGCCAATGCCGAGCGCAATCGCGTCGTTGGAATCTCGAATGTCAACGACTTCGCCGTTGACGAGAATGTCGCCTTCATCCTGTTTATACAGACCGTAAATCATATTCATCAGGGTGCTTTTGCCCGCGCCATTTTCACCGAGCAGACCGAGCACCTGCCCCTTATATAATTTCAGGTCGATGTGGTCGTTGGCGAGCACGCCGGGAAAGCGCTTCGTCAAGCCACGTACTTCAAGCACAACGGGCGTTTCAGCCATACACGTATCCTCTTTGCGCGTCGATATAAATTTATCCTGAGTCGCCAGGCGAGATTTTCTTGGCGTTTTGGCGGTTCAAATTGTTTTCCAAACATTTTTACGATGCCACATCGTGCGTTCGGAACAATGCCCTGAGGAAGTATAATCAACGTGTCTCAGTTTTGCAAAACGCAATGTGATAGTTTGGCCTATCCTATTGCTGAGCAAAATGGCAAGCGTGGATGGACTACAGCAAAAATCAGTGGTAGAATGCGGGTGTTCGGGGCGTGGCGCAGTCCGGCTAGCGTGCACGGTTTGGGTCCGTGAGGTCGCGGGTTCGAATCCCGCCGCCCCGACTGTAGCGATACGCTATGAACAGCGACGCGCTGCAAGATCGTGGGTACAAAGACACCAATTTGTGTTATAATACGACAGCACGCGGGTATGGTGTAATGGTAACACAAAACCCTTCCAAGGTTTCGTTACGGGTTCGAATCCCGTTACCCGCTCTTTTTTATTCTCAGGGGCCCATAGCTCAATGGCAGAGCACTCGGCTCATAACCGATTGGTTGTAGGTTCGAATCCTACTGGGCCCACAAATGCCCCGCACAATCTCCATCAAGCGCTAAAATTATATTCCTCGCCGACAGCCTCGCGAATGGCGTCCAACACCCGTTGATGAATGTGGCCGTTGCTGATGACCATGCCCATCGTGCCTTGCATGACGCGCCCGGCTGCAAAATTCAATGGCCTACCGTCGATGTCGGTTGCTTGCCCACCGGCGGCTTGTACAAGCGCGACCCCCGCCGCATGATCCCACGATTTATGATCGTAGCTTTTGCCGCCGCGCGGCAATCGCAAATACAAATCGACATCCCCCGAGGCGACGGCGGCGTACTTGTCTTGCCCGTCCATGCGGTCGATGGTTGCATCGGCGAACCCGGCAGCGCGATAGACCCGCGCCATCGCGCTGTCATCTTTATGCGCGGCTTCGACACTTTCCGCGATGCGAATATCTGCAATCGCAGTGCGCGTCGAAACATGAATCGGACTCGCAGCGCCGCCGGACATCAACAGCGCATAAGCCCGTCCGTCTTCGGCATAAAAGATTTTGCCCATGCCATCCGGCGACGGATAACCCGGCGATCCCATCACCCCCGCGACCGGTTGCCCATCAACGACAAGACCGACAGCAATCGTGTAACGTCGCAGCGCGAGGAAACCCTTGGTGCCATCAATCGGGTCGATCACCCACGTTCGGGCGGCGTCGCGCCCCTGACCATAATCAAGCCATTGCACCACGTCAGCTTCCGTCACAGATTCGCCGAGAATTTCGCTGAGCAAGGCGACAATGTGTTCGCGTTGTGGCGCTTCGACCAACGACAGAAATTGCTCGCCCTGTTCTTCAGCCAACACAGCATCATGAGGAAAAACACGGCTAATCATACGGCTGATGATCGCCTGCGACCCATAATCAGCGATGGTCACCGGTTCATGCCCGGCTTTGTCGCTGCGGACGATATGTGTTTGCTGTACCGTGCGACACAGCGTCGCCGCTTGTCGCACGGCGTCGATAATCGGTTGTAATTCAGTCATGCGATGGTCTCCCTTAAAAATAAGCGCTATTCAACCGCAAAATTGACCCCACCGCTAGCTCCTCCCCGTGTACGGGAGCGCGTAGACATAGCCCGGGGGCTTTTTTCGCGCATTGCTCCCCCTCTCCGCAGGCGGAGAGGGTGCCGGGGGGTGAGGTCTCTCCGCAAGTGCCGCCAGAGGCTAAAAGCCATCCGGCTACCGAAATACCAAGCCTGCTTCAGCAGTCTGTTGGAGGGCAATTTTAGACAACTTGGTGGTTTTTGTGCCCCTAAACAGTGCCCTTCAGGGTACTTGTCTTGCTCGGTAGCCGGAGACTTCAGTCTCTGGCGGCATT
>RFIA01000071.1 GCA_003695675.1 Chloroflexota bacterium | reverse complement strand
TCATCGGTGATGATCGTCCGTGTGTCTTTCGTCCGCGTCCCGGCGACCCACCCTTGCCCGAAAGCGAGACTCGTCCCTTCTGCCCCGATCCCTTGCCTGCCGATGATCGTCCGTGTGTCTTTCGTCCACGTCCCGGCGACCCACCTTTGCCCGAAAGCGAGACTCGTCCTTTCTGTCCCGACCCGCCTCCACCGGGTAACGGTGATTGATCGAATTCACCTGCACATGACGTATTACTGATATAATTGCCGTTAAATCCGCATTTTCGTGAGGGTGAAGTCATGATGAGCAAATATCAGGCACAATCATTTGCGGCCTTCTTCATGCTTTTCATTTTGCTCACACCGCAAATTGCTTACACACAAGAAAGTGTGTGCGAAGCATTGGTGCAGACAGCGCTCAGTTCGGCCCGTGAAGCCTGCGACGCGACCGGGCGCAATCAAGCCTGCTATGGCAACGTCACATTGCAGGCCGAACCGCACGCGGGCATCCCCCTCTTGGATTTTGACGAACCCGGCGATATGGTTGATCTGGCAGGTTTACAATCGTTGCGCTTAAGTTCCCTCAACGAAGTGACCAACGAATGGGGCGTCGCCTTCATGCGTGTGCAGGCCAATCTGCCCGGCACACTGCCCGGCCAAAATGTGTTGTTCATCTTGTTTGGCGATGTCCGCATCGACAATCGCGTTACGATGGCCGAGCTGAGCGTTGTCTCTAACAGCAATGTGAATGTGCGCGGCGGGCCGTCTACCAATGCGGCAATTGTCAACACCGTTGCGCCCGGCGAGACGGTCGCGGCTGTTGGCCGCCTCGCAGACAATAGTTGGCTGCAAGTTCGTCTCGCCGACCAATCGACCGGATGGATATTTCGTGACTTGTTGAGCAGCGACGCCGACATCGATCAATTGGCCATCGTACAGCCGGATACGCCGGTATTCGGGCCGATGCAGGCATTCAGCGTCCGCACGGGCATCAATGATGCCGTCTGTGAGGCAGCGCCGGAGAGTGGCCTCTTGATTCAGACCCCCGAAGGAGTCGGAGAGATCGAATTTCGCATAAACGAGGTCAAATTCACGATTGGCTCATCGTTATATCTACAAGGTCAGGATGAATTGGTCGCCAATGTGTTGGATGGCGATGTGACTGCCGAAGCATTCGGTGTCGCACGGCACGTACCCGAGGGAGGACGGGTGCGGGTGCCGTTATCAGAGGATGGTGTTGCTTCTGGCCCGCCGGATGAAGTCGAGGCGCTCGAAGCGAATGACCTGCGGTCGCTGCCGGTTGCCCTGCTTGATGAGCCAATCGAAATCGCCCCGCCCTTATCCGACGCGCAGTTGGCGGCGTTAAACAACGAAGACGCTACGACGGACACAGCCCCATCCGATTCCACACCCACATCGGACGACGATCAGCCGGTTAGCCCGCCACCGGCAAGCACAGGGGGCACAGCATCCGGCGGGGTGGCGTCCGGCGACTGTTCGATTGCCGGTGATGAGCCGACGACGATCACGTTCGTCAACGATAGCCAATTCACGCTCGCTATCTATTGGGTCAGTTATGATTGCGAGGAAGTGTTGTACAACACATTGTCACCGGGGCAATCGTATGTGCAACAAACATTCGTGACCCACCCGTGGATTGTGCGCGATACCCGCACCGGGATTGCGTTGGCATCCACGACAACACGCGGTCGGACGACAATCACCGTCAGCGATGACTAACCGACATCGTCGATCATGGCGCTAGCCGGGTGATGACGCATACGTTAAACTAAAGCAGCGTGTATCGATAGGCGCTTACACGCTGCTTTTCGTTTCGTGTATCAACATGAGGTCATCGCATCAATAGTTGAGAACCTCATATATCATAACGGCAGGAGAAATTATGGCTAAAGAGTACGATGTGGTTGTTCTCGGCGCGGGGCCGGGCGGGTATGTCGCCGCTATCCGCGCCGCGCAACTCGGCATGAAAACGGCAATCGTTGAGAAAAAATATTGGGGCGGGGTGTGCCTCAATGTCGGGTGTATTCCGTCGAAAGCGTTGCTGCGCAATGCCGAAATCGCGCATATCGTCAAGAATGAAGCCAAAACATTCGGCATCAAATCTGACGGCGAGATCACACTCGATTATCAAGTCGCCTTCAAGCGCAGCCGTCGCGTCGCCGATGGCCGCGTCAAAGGCGTGCATTTCTTGA
Organism: Chloroflexota bacterium; assembly: GCA_003695675.1. Taxonomy (GTDB): domain Bacteria; phylum Chloroflexota; class Anaerolineae; order Aggregatilineales; family Phototrophicaceae. Next base: position 1,819 of record RFIA01000071.1, on the reverse strand, counting down.
TGCGCAAAAACAAGATTGACGAATACGAGGGCGTCGGCACATTCAAAGACGCCAATACGCTCGAAATCGCGCTCAACGACGGCGGCGGCGAGACCCTCAACGCCAAGCATTTCATCATCGCCACCGGCAGCACAACGCGCCTCATCCCCGGCACGCAGTTGAGTGAACGCGTCGTCACTTACGAAGAGCAAATCATGGAAGACAAGCTGCCCGACAGTATCATCATCGCCGGTGCGGGCGCTATCGGTGTCGAGTTCGCCTACATCATGCACAATTACGGTGTCGATGTCACGATTGTCGAATTCCTCGACCGTATCGTGCCGCTCGAAGATGAAGAAGTCTCGGCTGAATTACGCAAACAATATGAACGCGCCGGTATCACCATCATGACCGGCACGCGAGTCGAAAGCATCGAAGACACCGGCAAAAATGTCAAAGTCAACGTAACCGATCCCGACGGCAAAGCGCAGACACTCGAAGCCGACAAGGTTTTGCAGGCGATTGGTTTCGCACCACGTACCGAAGGCTACGGTCTCGAAAACACCGGCGTCGCCTTGACGGACAAAGGCGCGATTGCCATCAACGACAAGATGCAAACCAATGTGCCGAATATCTACGCCATCGGCGATGTGACAGCCAAGTTGATGCTCGCGCATGTCGCCGAAGTGATGGGCATCGTCGCGGCAGAGAATATCGCCGGTGCCGAGACGATTGTGCTCGACTTCGACATGATGCCGCGTGCGACCTATTGCCAACCGCAAATCGCGAGTTTCGGTTACACCGAAGCCCAAGCCAAAGAATTGGGATACAACATCAATGTCGCCAAATTCCCATTTCAGGCCAACGGTAAGGCCCACGGTCTCGGCGATTATGTCGGCTTCGTCAAACTCATCAGCGACAAGCAATACGGTGAGCTTCTCGGCGCCCATCTCATCGGCCCCGATGTGACCGAACTGCTGCCGGAGCTAACGCTCGCCCGGGCGTGGGAACTCACACCTTATGAAATCGCCCGCAATGTTCATGCCCACCCGACGCTCAGCGAAGCGATTAAAGAAGCGGCACACGGTCTCGAAGGGCACATGATTAATTTCTAAACATAACAAAACAGGGGAGCATATTCTAGCTCCCCTGCCTCCTGCTTGCTCGTAGCTGATTATAATGTGATGACGATTAGGCCGCTTCGATGATGAGGGGCGCCACCATCCCGGCTTCGTAATGACCGGGCACAAAGCAGGCCAGTTCCCATTCGCCGACGAGGTCTTCTGGGATGGTCAACGAAAGTTCGAGTTTTTGCCCGGGATTGATTTCCATTTCAAAGATGCCGGGAACCTCGACTTCAAAGTCCGCGCCGTTCATTTCACCTTCGATATCGGCCTCGACATTCTCAAAAATATTGGTATCAAAACCGACGGCCAAATCATCTTCGGTTCTCACATCAGTGCCGAAAGCCACTTCGTGCATCACTGTGCCGTTGTTCTCGAATTCAAATTTGTAGCGTTGACCGGCTTGCAAGACAATCGCTTCATTCGCTTCTTGCCCCTCAAGCGTGAACGAAAATTCGGCGAGAGAGATGTCAAGAACCGTCACATCTTCTTCACCCTCTTCTTCTACTTCTTGCGCATTGACCATCCATATACCGACGAGAAGGGCGGCAATCGCGGCCACAATCATGACGAAAGCAAAGCGTTTCATGGTTTAATTCCTTTCAGAATATTGTTGATTATGCGATGGGCATTGGATTGGTTGTTCCAAAGTGCCTACGGTTTCCATTATCCACTTTCTTCCATCAATGAAGCGTGTTAAATGTCACTAACCTTGT
>RFIA01000070.1 GCA_003695675.1 Chloroflexota bacterium | reverse complement strand
GAATTGTCTTGTCAATCTTGCGACATTCACTATTACCAATTTATGAGAAAATTTGGCGAAACATCTCCTGAATGTTATAGTACCCCTATTAATAATCAGCTTGCTTTTAACTATAGTGAGGTATTTGGATGGCCATCCGTTTTTTCGCGTTTCTTCTAGTCTTTGTCATCTTTTCTGCTTTTGCCAACAGCAATGCCCAAGACAATCGCTCTGTGTTGACGCAAACGAGTCAATTAACGAGGCGCATCGACCAAAGCCATTCATCCGATATTGCGTGGACGGAGATTGTCGAAACGCAAAATGCGGATCAAAGTTTCCGCGAGGTGGTCATCGTTAATGTGGGTATCTCGCGCAATGGCATTGTCAGCGAGTCGTGCAGCCATGCCCGGCAGGATGTGGATGGCAGCTTGACGTACAATATTGATGGCGAATTGCAAGTTGTAGATAGCGCCGAGTCGCTGTGGTCGGCGGTTGATGTGCAGCGCCAATCGAGCCTAGAATTGATGAGCGTGGTCGATGGGCTAAATTGCGTGTCGGGCGACTCGCGGTGTACGTTTAATGGCATCGGCGTTCCCCCCATCACTTCGATTTCCGACCAACCCGGCAGCGCTTTCGGCGAAGTCGTTGTGCAAAACAACTTGTCGACGCCGATTCATTATGATATGACGATCACCAGCCAAAATATCCAAATCACCGATCAATTCGACCGCATTCAGACCGATGGTAATGCGATTATCGCGCAATCTGAAGATGTTCAATTATTGTGCATGAATAATGCTTTGCCCTTACCGCCCGAAACAAGCGTCATATCAAATGGTGAACCCAGCAACGTCCTCCTCAGAACCCCGCTTTCGATTGAGGAGGCGCGTGAATTTTTTGGGCAGGCCTTTCAAGCCGATGATGCAGATTGGTCGATTGGTCGAATCATCTTGCCCACACAACAATTCATGACTCACGAACGTTTGCAATGTCAAGCAACAATCGAGTATGCGACCACCAGCAATGGAATGACGACGGTCGATATTAGCATCGCACCAGAATTGGTTCCGATGGTGGCTGAAGACATTGCGACGCCAGGAGGCCCGGTTGTTGGCTTGAGCCTTCCTGACGGGACAAGCCGAGAAGCGGGAAACATCGATCAAGTTTTTGAAAAGGCCTTGACTGACTTTGCCAAGCAAGGGTGGACACCACGACCCGAATTGAGCGCTCAAGGTTCGGATTGGCGGTTTGGCGTGTTGTCTCGCGATAATATCGAATTGTACGTCATCGTCAACGCTGCCGACGCCAGTACATCTTGGCTCACATTTGACCATCGCGAAGCGACTTGTCAGAATAGTCGTATGCGCTAAACATACGTAATCATAGCATTTTGATGCTAGCATAGGGAAATTACTCGATGTCCGATGTTTTCATTTCATATTCGCGTCAAGATAAAGCATTTGTCGAAATGCTGGAAAAAAGTCTCGAAACATACGGAAGAAGACGCTTTATCTGGGTGGACTATCACAGTATTCATGCCACGAGAAAATGGCTTGACGAAATCTTAGAGGGTATAGAAGCGGCACATAATTTCGTCTTTGTCGTCAGTCCCGAATCAATGGCCTCAGAAATTTGCAACCGAGAGTTAGACTATGCCCTTAAGCTCAATAAGCAGATCGTTCCGGTTTTGTACGAAACGGTTGACGAGGAAGCGTTCAAAAGGCGAATTGAAGGAGAAGAGTGGGAAGCCCTAGCGCTCAACCATTGGGAGCATCTGAAATCTTTGCAATGGATTTTGATGCGCCGCGACGAAGATGACTACAACGAACAACTCGCCAGAGCTATCGTCGCTATCGAAGACAACAGAAAATATAAAGAAGAGCATACCAACATTCTTGTGCAAGCCATCGCATGGAACAAAAAGGGCCGTCCACCGGAACTGCTGTTAGACGGCAGGAACTTAGAAGCTGCCAGAAATTGGTTAAATGTGAGCAGGGAACACCCACCATTTCATACCGATTTGCAGCGTGAATATGTTGAGGCGAGCATCATTGAGCAAGAGAAAATCGATACGCAGGAACGGCAGCGTATCGAACGAGAACAAACCTTGCGCGACACCGTGCAAGAAATGGAAGCTGTTATCGGGGAAAAAGAACAAGAAGAGCAAGTATTAAAACAGTCGCTCGGTCGAAAAACACGAATCGCCTATGGCTTGGGCGTCTTTGCGCTGTTGTTGCTTGTTGCTGCGGGTGTCGCAACTGTGTTGGGGGTGAACATTTTTAGCCGAGAACAAGAGCGGGGCGATGTCCTCGAAATTGTCAGCGAGGCGCAACAAAATTTACGACACAATGCGGTGAATGCGGCGCTTCAGTCGGCTCTACGCGCTGTTGAAGTCGAACCCGTCCAAGCACAGGCGCATCAAGTGTTGCGTGAAGCCGCGTTTTACCCTTATATCATGCAGCAGATGGATGTCGCTTCGGACGATGGGGATGTCTTGCAGCTTGCCCTTCATCCTGAGAGTCAAGAATTTGTCTTCAGCACGGCTTATGTGCAGGGGGGGACATTGTCGCCGGGCGTTATCAAATTGCAAAAATTTGATTTTGCTATGGCGGCACAAGTCCTTATTCAGAGCGATGCAGTATTCACCGCGCTGGCCTTCAATCCTCATTCGCCTCGACGTATGATCTTCGGCACATTAGATGGCGATCTGGTTGAATGGACGACCGATGGTCGCCGGACGGCTCTTATATTCGCTGAGGGGCATATCGATAAAGTAAACAGTATTGCATTTGCTGATGACCAGAATTGGATGGCTTCAGCCTCTGACGATCAAACGATTCGTATTTGGGACTTGGCGACTAATGCGCCGACGCAATCCCCCGTACAGACACTGCAAGGCCACGAGGGGAGTGTGAATGCGGTGGCCTTTGCGCCGAACAATGCTCGTCGTTTGTTGAGTGCTTCCAACGACAACAGTTTAATCTTGTGGAATGTTGAAACAGGCGAAGCCATCGCGCGATTGACTGGACACGAGAATTGGGTGACGAGTGTCGCCTTCAACCCGGACGGCACTCAAGCGGTGTCGGGGTCTGTTGACGATACCATTATCTTGTGGGATTTGACTGACGAAGAAAATCCGCAGCTCGTTCGGCGCTTGCGCGGGCATACGGATACGGTGTGGGATGTCGCTATTACACACGATGGTCGGCGAATCATTTCGGCGTCAGAAGATAAAACCATCCGCATTTGGGACATCGAGTCGGGGGAGTTGCTGCATCAATTGGGTGAAGCGAGTCTAGGGCATCAGGCCGGTGTGAAACAGATCATTCTCACTGCCGATGATGGCCAATTGATCTCGTACTCGACGGATAATCGGGTCGTTGTTTGGAATATTCAAGACTCGAGCATCGAAACATTTATTCATGATGACGCCAACGAATCGCCACACGAAACGGCAATCACAAGCCTTGCCCTCAAACCGGAGAGCGATTTGTTGCTGTCGGCCTCATTTGATGGACGAGTTGTCTTGTGGGATATTGGTGACCAACGCGAAGTCGGCGCCGCGCAGATTTCTAATGGATGGGCTGCTGTCGTAAGGTTTAGTCCCAATGGTCGCTATGCGCTTGTCGGCCTCAATGACGGGACGATACAACGCCTATTGGTGGACGTGAGTAATCGAGAATATGCCCGAACGTTGCCGCCGGTCGTCTTCGATCAAAGCGATGTTGCGCACGAGACCGGCATCACCGACATTGATTTTGCATCCGACGGCGCGTTCGCGTTGTCTGCGTCTGGCGATGGCCGTCTCATTTTGTGGGATGTTGAAACCGGCGACGGAGTGTTGTTGCCGGAACAAGAAAAGGCGTATACGGCTGTTGCCATCTCCAATGATGACCGCTACGCATTGTCCGGAACAGATGACGGTCGTTTGACATTGTGGAACATGGAAACACGGACAGTCGAAGAAGAATTATTGATCGGCGGCGTGGGGTCGTCACCCATCAGGGCGATAGATTTTTCACCGGTGAATATGGATGCTTTGGTGAGTTTCGACGACGCAAGCATTCAAAAGTGGGACATTGAGTCTCGTCAACAAGTCGGCACATTCGCTGGTCATGAAGATGTCGTCTGGGCCATCACCTTTGATTCAGTGGGCGAGTACGCGCTCTCGGCATCGAAAGATCAAAGTGTGATTTTGTGGGATGTGCCGTCCGGCGAAATGCTTTATCGTTATCATGGGCACACAGCAGGGATTTCGAGCGTCGCCTTGAGCAGCGACAGCTCAATTGGCGTTTCGGGCGACGATACGGGGCGCATCATTGTTTGGCGAATCGAAACTTTACCGAATCTCATTGATTGGGTTGAGGAGAGTCATTTTATGGGCGTATCGTGACGACTCAGGAAGATTCAACGCAGATAAGGCGCAGAACACTATTCTGGAACGTGCGGCTTCGCATCACTACTGCTCGGTAACCCCACTAACAACACGATTGGCCCGGTGATGAGCAGCCATATTGCAACATCAAGACCGAATTGCCCGGCGGCGAGGCCGATGAGCAGTGGGATCAAACTGCCGAACAAACCGCCGACATTATTGACCGCCATGACGGTTCCGCTTTGACCGGGCATTGCCGAATACAAATGTCCTTGCAAAATCGAATACCATCCGGCATTGAAGAATCCGACAAGACCGAGAACGACCAATTTGGGCATGAGGCCCGGCACGAGCAAAAATATCGGGAAGAGAATCAATTCGGCCAACACACTGTAGCGCAGATAGGCGAGGCCACGAACACGCTCAAGCAATGGAATCATCAAGAAGTCGCCGACAAGACCAACACCTGTCCACACCGCGACAGCCAACCCGCCCTGCACTGCATCGACGCCGACGACATCGACGAAATACAGCGCGAGGTAACCGTGTAATCCGTCGAGCATCAAGTCGGAAAATTGTAACAGTGTGAGCCAACGCAGCACATCGCGTCGCCGCAGTGCATCGTATGCGCTGCGCAAACCGTTCATAAAATCGCTGCCGTTGCCATCAGTACCTAGCGGGGTGTCGTCACGTGCCGCAATCCACCATACTGCGCCGACTGTCAGCATTGTCAGCACAGCGAAGAACACAAATACACCACGCCAACCGAGATGAACCGCCACGAATGCGCTCAAGACAAGCGGCCCAGCGACGATACCGAGCGACCCGGCGAATGCCCATCGCGCCATATTTTGCTCATGCCGCGTCGGTTCGGAATCCATCAGCGTCGCCTGCGACAAATTGACGAAGGCGCCGCTTGCCGGGCCGACGAGAAAGGTCGCCGCCATCATCGCGGCAAAATTCTGCCCAGCAGCGAACAGCAGCAGCGACGCCGCCACCACAAGTCCGCCGCCAAGAATGAGTAGATGCCGCCGCCACACATCGCCGAGAATGCCAATCACCGGCTCGATGAAATTCGCGACGAACATCGGCACACTGAGGATGAGGCCGATTTGTCCATACGTCAGGCTGAGGTCGGTGCGAATCAACGGCCACGCGGCCTCCCGCGCCCCGAAAATCAATTCGTCGAGAAATTCGACAGCCAACATGACCACAATCAATCGCATCGAGCTGCGCGAGCCGCGTTTCATAGGCGATGACATATTCGCTTCCTTTCTGATTGAGCAAGGATGAATGCCGTGTTGGGCGAATAGCAATGTGAGATGTTCGTATGGAGAATCAAAACAAGCCGTGAATTTGCGTCCACAGCTTTGCGGAAATGATATGCAATTGCGGGCTGATCTAATTAACCACCGCTACGGCACAGGATTGGCCCGTGTATTGAGGGAATGGTTCTTGTGTCCATACGGTGATTATAAGCGAAAATCGCGGATCGTGTCAGGGGGTGTTCGAGAAATGTGAAGATTCAGCGATCCGCTAGGCAACTCATGATGACGATGGCGACAGCGCATCGGCGATGACATGCGCATTGTACCGCATGTAGTCCATGTAAGTCGCTGCTGGTTCATCGGCTGCGCTCAATGCACCGCTATATAATGAAGCGACGACCGCAATATCTGCCTCGTCTGCGATAGCTTCGGCGAGTGCTGCGCTAGTTGACCGCTCAGAGAAAATCGCGGGGACGCCGGTTGCTTCCAACACGGCGACCAATTCAGCGACTTCCTGCGGTGTCGGCTCGCTCAATGTGCTCGCGCTGGGTATTACCGTGCCGAGAATCGTGAAGTCGTAGGCGTCGGCGAAGTAGGCGAGGAAATTGTGATTGGTGACGAGCAGACGTTTTTCCGGTGGGACGACGGATAGAATCTCTGCGACTTCGGCATCAAGCGCTTCGAGTTCGGCGATGTAATTTGCGGCGTTGTTGCGATATGTCTCTGCGTGAGTTGGGTCGGCGGTGGAGAAAGCATCAGCGATGTTGTTCGTCCATGTCATCACATGATGTGGATTGAGCCAGATATGCGGGTCGCAATTGCCCACGTCGTGACTGTGGTCGTCGGCATGATCGACATCGTTCTCTTCATCGTCACAGGTGACGTCGACTCCGAGTGTACCAATCGCACGATTGTCGCGACCAAAAGCGAGCACTTCGACGCCCTGCGAGACCGTCACAATGTCGCCGCGTGCGAGTCCATAAATATCGGCGATGGCGCTCTCTTCAAAATTCGCCCCGTTGATGAGCACGATGTCCGCCATTTCGAGCATCGCCGCGCTGCGTGGCGTCAAAATGAAGGCGTGGGCATCGGCTTCGGGCGGAATCAACGCGGTGACAGTCACGAAGTCGCCGCCGACATTGCGGGCGACATCGGCGATGATCGTTGTCGTCGCGATGACATAAAGTTTCTCTTGCGCCTGTGTGACAGTAATGCCCGTCATCAGCATGACAAATATCAGCAATATGACAGAAATACGGCGCATAAAAGCCATCCTCCCGGTGCGTGTGTTATAATTGCGGTGAATGCTTGAAGACGAAGTGACACCCCGCAACTGATACTTTGTATCATTTGTGGGGCGTTGTCAAGGATGAAATATGACCGAACAATTGAGTAAACGTGCCCGACGAATGGTCGATGCGGGATACAAAGTCACAAAAGCACGCATGACTGTGCTGCGTGTTTTTGAAGAAAGCGGCGGGCACATCACATCGAAAGAGGTGCTAGAGCGTGTCGCCGCGATTGACGAGAACATCGGGCGGGCGAGCATCTTCCGCACGCTCGACCTGTTCACACGCCTCGCCATCATCCGCCCGACGTATATTGAGACCAGTATGACGCCATCGTATGTCTTGTTGCCGGACGGTCATCATCATCATATCATTTGCACAAATTGCGATCAGGTGATTGAATTTGACAATTGTGATTTGAGCGACCTCGCCCATCAACTCGAAGCTGAATACGGCATTGAGCTTACCGGGCATTTGCTCGAATTTTACGGGATATGTAAAACGTGTGCGGTGTAAGCATAAAATTGTAGCATCTTGAAATGGGGGACAAGATGCCCTTCGTCCCCCACAATATGTCGCTCGTTACACGCCGATGAATTCCGCGTAGGCGACTTTGATGCACGTATCCGTGATGATGTTGAGGCCGTGTTGCAGAGCTTTCTCGACGGCATGGGGGTGATGCACGCCGAGTTGTGCCCACACCGTCGGCGCACCGGCCGCCGCCGCTTCATCGACGATGCTAGGCAGGTGATGCGGTTGCCGGAAGACATTGACAATATCAATCGGCTCTGGCACATCGGCGAGTGAAGGATAACTCTTCTCGCCGTCTACGCTGTCGATTTCAGGATTGACGGGATAGACCGTGTAACCGACCAAGCGTAAAAATTGCGCGATGCGATAACTGGTGCGATGCGGCTTGTCGGAATGCCCGACGACCGCTATCACTTTTGCATTTTTGAGAATCTCACGCTGCGCAGCACCATCATGCGAGAGTACCTTGCCTGTTGCTGCAACCATGTTCGTTGCTCCTTGTATCTGCTTTGCGATCATAATACAGACACGATGACGAGGACGGATGTTACATCAGAGGGCTATGAGAACCGTTACCCCCCACTTTTCAAGCGGTTTTGTACGAATGCGAGAAATGGATAGGCCAGCTTGTTGGAGTCTAGGTTGCCTTTTTCGAGCCGGGTGCGATTGGCTTCTTCAAAGTCGTGATGCAAGCGTTCGAGTTCACGGCTTTGAAACGGCGACGGTTCGTTGTAAAACAGCGTCACGACCGTCGTAAACTTCCCGGCAGCGAACAACAACCAACGCTTTTCGCTGACCTTCATCACTTTGCGGTCGATGAGTTTGCGCCGTTCCATCATCTCGGAGAAGTCGTTGAGCGTCGGCGCGAGGACAGTCGTCGCAATATCGAATTCGCCGAGGGTTTCGACAAAGCGCCCGGTCTTGTTATGATAAATCATCATGCCAATCGCTTTGCCCATGTATTCTTCTTTGATGACGACGGTGGGCGGGCCGGTTTGCGCGATGTCGATGGCGTCCGGCGCGCCGGCCAACGCCGCCCGATTCGCAACCGCGAGTTGGTCGTTATAGCGTGTATAGACGACATGAAATTGCTCGCGATTGATTTTGCCTTCAGAGAATTCCTTGAGTAAATTATTGATCTTAGTCTGTAATTCAGCTTTGAATGATTCAATTTTTGCGTTTTTACCTGCCATGAGAGCGCCTCGTTTATAATCTCAATGATCTTACTTGCATCATATCATAGCATTGCTGCAACATGCCTTAAATTTGTCGTTCATTCGCGCGGAATACGCATCTTCATCCAACCGGAGGTGTTGAAAAAGTCGGCGACGGCGCTGCCCGGCGGGTTGAGTTCGTCGAGGCGTGCGGCGATGTCGGCGTCGAGCGTTTTGTCGATGATATTGAGCGCCGCTTGCAAATGTTCCATCGTGCGTGGCCCGATGATCGGCGATGTGATGCCCGGCTGCTCTTTGACCCACAACAAGGCGAGTTCCGGCAATGGCATCCCCACATCCGCCGCCACATGTGCGACTTCCTGCGCGAAGAGTCGCGCACGCGGTGTGATGCGGTCGCGGTACAAATAATCGAGTTCGACGACCCGCGAGTCGGCTGCCGCTTGTTCATTGGGCGGATATTTGCCCGCGAGCAAACCACCCGCAAGCGGCGACCACGGCAGCACGGCCAAGCCATAACGTTGACAGACCGGCAAGATTGTGTTTTCGATGCGGCGGTCGGCGAGGCTGTAGGGCGGTTGTTCGCTGATGTAACGGTTGAGGCCGAGCTTTTCGCTGACAAAAATCGACTCGACAATCATCCAACCGGGATACGTCGAAGTGCCGATGTAGCGCACTTTGCCTTGCCGCACGAGGTCGTCAAGCGCCCGCAAGGTTTCGTCTTGCTCAAGTTCCATCGGCGGGCGATGAATCTGATACAAGTCGATGTGGTCGGTGTTGAGCCGTTTGAGCGAGGCTTCGACGGCCTTCATGATGTAATAGCGCGAGCCGCCGCGATCATTCGGCCCCGGCCCCATCGGATTCCAGAACTTTGTCGCCAGTACGATGTCATCGCGTTTATCCTGCATCCACTTGCCGACGATGCGTTCACTCTCACCGGCGGCGTACATATCCGCCGTGTCGAAAAAATTGATCCCCGCATCAAAGGCCGCGTCCATGATGCGAATGCTGTCTGCTTCGCTCGTCTTCCAACCGAAGTTCATCGTCCCGACACACAACGGCGAGACCATCACCCCCGTGCGCCCTAATGATCGATATTGCATCTGTCTCACTCCTGATGTTACGCTCAAGTCCACGCAGAGTATACCAACGTCCCGCCGAAGTGACAAAATTTCGGCATTTCGCCGCATTTCTTTGATAGCGCCGCATAATATTTCTGGTACAATGCAGGCCGGTAACATCGAAGCGGGAAGCAGCACCCAACATGATACGTGTCCTCATGGTGTCGAAGGCTTGCGTTGTCGGCATCTACCAACAAAAACTCGAACACATCGCCCGCCACGACGCCATTGATCTGCTTGTGATTGTGCCCCCGTCTTGGCGCGACGAACGCGGCGAGACAAGGCTCGAACGAGTCTACACCGATGGCTATCGCATGGAAATCACGCCGTTGCGCTTCAACGGCAATTTTCATCTGCATTATTTTCATGGCCTGCGCGAGTTCGTCTGCGATTTTCAACCGCATATCATGCACATCGACGAAGAGCCGTACAATCTCGCCACTTGGCACGCACTGCGCACGGCGAGTTATGTCGACGCCAAGACGCTCTTCTTCAGTTGGCAGAACATCAACCGCCGCTATCCGCCGCCGTTCAGCTTCGGTGAGCAATGGGTGCTGCGGCATATCGATTATGCCATCGCTGGGACGAAAAGCGCTGCACAAGTGTGGCGGCAAAAAGGCTACACCGGGCCGCTGGCCGTCATCCCGCAATTCGGCGTTGACCCCACACTCTTCGCGCCAACTGATGAGCGACCGACGCGGCCATTCACCATCGGGTATATCGGACGGCTCGTCGAGGAAAAAGGAATTGCGCTGCTGCTCAAGGCGGCGGCACAATTGCGCGACCCGCATTGGCAAATGCGCATCATCGGTGGTGGCCCGCAGCGTGACGACCTCGCGCGGCAAGCGGCGCGGCTCGGCATCGCGCAGCAAGTCACATTCGTCGAGCAGCTGCCTTCGACCGAGATGCCCGCGCAATATCACCGATTGGATGTGCTCGTGTTGCCGTCGTTGACGCGCCCGAATTGGAAAGAGCAATTCGGGCGCGTGTTGATTGAAGCGATGGCGAGCGGTGTCCCCGTTATCGGGTCGAGCAGTGGCGCGATACCGGATGTCATCGGCGAGGCCGGGTTGATTTTCGCAGAAGGTGACCCCGACGCCTTGACACAGCAGCTCACGCAAGTGCAAGGCGACGCCGACCTGCGCGATTGTTTACGCAAACGAGGCCGTGAGCGCGTGTTGACTCGCTTCACGCACGAGCAAGTCGCCGCCGCCACCGTCCGCGTCTATCACGAGATGATGGCGTGAACGAAGCGGATGGGCGCTTTTTGGCTGGCCGCCTCATTGCAACGCAGCCGGTTGAACGTGATTCTCGTCGTTGCGAATTGGATTGGCGAGCGGCATGACGACGCAAAATGTGCTGCCCTTGCCATAAACGCTCGTCACCTCGATGCGCCCGCCTTGCAATTCAATGATGCGCTGCGCAATCGAAAGCCCCAACCCACTGCCACCGGTGACGATACTGCGTGCCTTGTCTGCCCGGTAAAAGCGGTCGAAAATGTGTTGCAAATCGTCGTCCGCAATGCCGATGCCGGTATCGCTAATTTTGATGATGACATCGCCCTCGCGTTGCATCGTCGAGACGACGACTTCGCCACCCGGCGGCGTATAATTGATGGCATTGTCGATGAGATTGACGAGCGCCCGTTGGAATTCTCGCTGAATAGCCAAGATAGTAAGTTCGTGGGGCGCCGGCTCAAAGCGCAGTGTGAGCTGATTTTGTTGCGCCTCCTTGAGCTGCTGTTGAACCACATTGTTGACAAGTTGATTGACCTTGATGACTTGCAGGGTGTCAATCTTATACTGCCCATCTAAGGCGGCCATATAGAACATGTCCTCAACCATTTTGATGAGGCGGTCGATTTCTGCTTCGAGGACGGCGACACGTTTCGCTTTTTCATCGCCGAGATCATGTTTGAGCAAATAAACGGTCGTCGAAAGAGTCGTCAACGGGGTTTTTAGGTCGTGCGAGGCATCGCCGATGAATTGTTGCAACGCCTGTACCCGGCGTTGTTCGGCGACCAATTCGAGATCGCGTTTTTCAATCTCCATCCATTCCTGTGAATGACGCCGAATGCGCTGCACATCATGTTCGCGAATTATTGAAGCGAAAATAATTAGGCCGGACATGATGAACAAAAATGAGATGCCACTCATGATGTCCTGAACAGCGAGGTCGGTCAACAAAACCGCTGTGAGCACTGCCGACAGCATGTCGATGATCGCGATAAAGATCGTCATGCGTATCGACAAAAACAGCGCGACCACAATCAGATTGATGGCCAAAAATGCGATGGCAATCTCCGACGGATTCAGCCACAGCTCAATCAAGGCAAAGACGAGAATCGCAATGACGATGATGAAGGCGCTACCTTGGTAATGCACCGTTCGGCTTAACCGGTAGGCGACCACAACAACACCAATCAGCACGGTAATCACAATTGACGGCGCTAGCGGATCATCGAGAATGAGAACGCGCTCAATGAACAACACCACCAAAAGCGGCAGCAGAATCAACAACAGTGTTGACAACATCCGCGCCCGATAGCGTGTCTCTATATCTTTAATTTGGGCTGAGGGTTGTGTCCAAAGATACCAATACCGCTCAGCAACTGATCGAAAATGTTCAAGCACAGGGTTCAATTGTGTGACACTCTTGCTTTACATATTGGGGTAATATTACATTACTTTATTGTACGTTTGCAAAAACAAACCTAAAGAAAGTCTTCGCCTTCATCGTCGAGTATGTCTCGCACTTCATCCGGGTCAACTTCATCGCGGCGACGGCGCAATATCCTGTCAGAATCGGAATCGTCCGGGACAAGACTACCACGCCGTCGCAAACGGGGGTGTTGACGGTTCGTCGCGGCAGACTGAGCGCCAACATTCGGGGTATTGTCGCCCAGCTTACGATTCAGCGCGTCATCAAAATCAAGCGACTGCGCTTGTGCCCGCAAGGTGCCGCGCTTGCGGCGTCGTCTGCGGCGTCCACCCTCATCGGGAATCTCGTCGTCGCTGACCCCCGCGAAACGTTCCATCAGGGCAGTCGGCGAAAGCCCCAGCAGCAAATAAGCGCCAATCGCGAGGGTGCCGATACACACCAGCGAAAATACGCAGACCACAATCACAAGTGGGAGATTGTCGAACATCAAACAAAAACCTCATGATAGAGACAATGTTAAATACATGTGTCGTTAATCAAATGAACTGTAGCATAATTCGGATTGAGGGGCTACTCTGCAATTATTAGCGTCTATATGTCAATCCGACGTGCTTAAAATAGCGAAAAAAGCGCTTGAGCCGTGTTTGTGTCAATCGGCTGTCGAGAAAATTAAATCGGGTTAGAATAGTGTTGAGTCTATCGGGCAGACAACCGCGTCTGTGTGTGATCTATTCGCAAATACCTCCCCAACAACAGGAGCGATTTTTATGACGACACCATTTGACAAACAAATCTTGTGGGTGCATTGGAAGGGCAGCCAACTCAGTCATGATCGTATTGCCGAATTTGCGCAGCATATCAAACAGAAAACGCCGAACGTGACCGGTTTGATGTTGAAGACAAGCGACGGACACAAATGGCAAGGCAGCAACGACTCGCAAACCGAATTCACCATCAACGGGCCAAGCGATATTACACGATGGGTCGATGTCTTCGGGCAGCATGGTTTGGATATTCATCTGTGGTGTGTGCTGCGCGCCGATGATATTGAAACTGAAGCCGAGATTATCGCGCAGGCTTGTAATGTGCCCGGCGTTAAATCGATGGCGCTTGATGTCGAAGGCGGCGCAGAATATTTCGGCGGCAAAACCGCCCAACACGCCCGCGAGATGATTACCCACATTCGCGACAGCATTCCCGCCGATTTTCATCTCGCACTGAATATGGACGCACGCGGCAGTCATCCTGAAAAAATCCACATCAATGAGTGGATACCGTATGTGCAAAGCGTTCACCCGATGGTTTATCATTGGCACTTCAGCGATGGCAAAACGACCAAGCCAGAACTGTACATCGACATCGCCTTCGGTCGTCTCGCACAATATGCGTTGCCGGTCGTCCCCATGTTGCAAACGTATTCGCAACCCTCGCCCGTCCCAGACGACCAAGTGACGACTATCGGGACTTATGCGCTCGTCAAAGGCGCACCGGGCATCAGCTTTTTCCGTATCGGGCGCGGCGGCCTCAAAGAGAGTCATTACGCCGCCATCGCAAAAATCGATCCCAACAATTTGCCGCCGAATACGTGGGCACGGGCGGACGGCAAACGAGTCTTTCAAGTGACGGCGAGCACGCTCAACGCCCGCAATCGAATCGGCGGCGATGTGAGCGCGAAACTCAAACGCGGCGACCACGTCGAAGTTGACCCGGCTTCGCGTACAGAACAAGATGGGTATGTCTGGTGGCAACATCGAGATGGCTGGTCTGCCGAACGCAAACTCGACGGCAGTTCAATCTTGATGATCGACATTTCACCCGGCATTTTGCCGTATGATTTTGCCGCCCACGCAGTCGCACAGCCGACTACGCCGCCATCGGCCAGCACGCCGCCCACGTCGCAAACACCAGCCGACGACGAACTCGTACAAACGAAAGTCTTCCGCGTCGAACAGGCGCTGTCCGTTTATAGTCGTCCGTCCGCCGATGAGCAATTCAAAACCGGCAGCATCATTCAACCGGGTGACCATCTCACGATTAAGGCCAATCGTTGGCACGAAAACGACGGCTTTATTTGGTGGCAAAGCGATTTGGGTTGGTTCACCGAACGCAGCAGCGACGGCGCTCAAATCTTCGCGACCGATGTGAATCCTGAAATCAACCGCGTGAATCCACCCTTGCCTGTTGATTAGCAACAGGTACGAATCGCAGTATTGGTTATGACCGTGAGGACGCGCACAACGGATGGCCAGTAGACCGTCGCTACGGTGCGTCCGCAATGGGGCAATTGACGAGAATTATGTTCCCGGCCATTCGTTGGAATCGCGCGGGTCGATGGCCGGGTATGCGCCGGTGTCTCGCGGTACGACAGGATACGAGCCAGTTGTCCGGCGCGGGTCACGGATGGCTTCGTAGCGATTGCGCAAGACAACCCAATAAATCAAAATGCCGAGAAAAATCATCCCCATGACGACGATGATTGCGCCGAGTGTCGAAAAGATGAGGCGCTCAACCAAATCGCGTTCATCATCGCTCAGGTCGAGCCGGTCGAGCAAACTCTGATTGGTGTCGGGCGATGTGGCCGTCGTCAATGTTTCGGGGATGCGTTGTGCGCCGTACAAGACAAGCGTCGGCGTGCCGCTCTCTTCGACCATCATCGTGAAGGTGGTTGCAGTCGTGGCGTTGTGTTCTGGGCTGGTGAGTATCATCGTATATTCACCGGCGGGCAAAAATTGAAAGCAGATGACGCCCTGCGCCGCAGAGGGCGAGCCGTCCATCAAAGCCGAGGCAATCACGACATTTTCGCTGTCGAGGAGTGTCGCGCCGACACCCTCCGTCAAAAATGGCTCGCTCGCATCACGCTCACCATTGCCGTCGCGGTCTTCAAAAGCGCGGACACAATATTGCCCGCCGGTTTGTGCAATCGTAAATTGCGCCCCACCGAAAAGGAGCCACATCAACAACATAACGCGCCATAAGATTCGCATCACCGTCGCCTCACAATCAATGACAGGCCGAGTCCGCCGACAAGTACGAACACAGCCAATCCAAAGACAAGTAAGCCGCTGTTATCAATCAGGGTATCGACAAAAGAGACATCTTCTGGCGGCGGTGCATTATCGGTTTGCGCGACGACCGCTGCCGTATCGTCCGCCGGTGGTGGTTGCGCCGGGGCGACTCCTTCTGCCGCGCCGAAGAGGAGTTCGACCGTTTCGCCGGAGACGACCTCAAGTTGCAATTGCTCCGGCGTCGTCATACCAAATCCGGGCGGCGCTTGGGCGCGGACGCTGTATTGCCCGGTGTTGACGTCATCAAAGCAGCGCGGTTCGTTGCGGCCGTCGGTCGTGTACTCGTTGATGATTGTCTCGCCCTGTGTGATGATGATGTTGCCGTCGGGGAGCAGAAATTCCTCATTTTCATGGATGCGGTTGCGATTGCTGTCTTGGAACATCGACACGCACACCACACCCGTGCGAACAGCCGGGTTGAGCGCGGCGGGGTCGGCCACTTGCGATGCTGCGACGACCGGCGCGGGCGCAAAGGTCGGCGTAATCGTCGGTGTTGCGAGGAAAACATTTTCATCGACGATCAGTGCGGGATCGGTCGTCGCCGTGGCCGGGCCGAAATCGCCGCCGCCGTCTGCGCCAGGTTCGGGTGTTGGCGTGTTAATTTCCGGGCCAATCACGACGATTTCTTGGCCGACGAAAATCAAGCGCGGGTCTTCGATGTTGTTGCGCCGTAGGATGTCTTCGCGGGTGACGCCATAGCGAATCGCAATCGCATCTATTGTATCGCCTTCCTCGACGATATGCGTGACGATTTCGGTTTCGCTATCGCCGTCATCATCTTGCGCAGCGACGAACGGATGCGCCATCACCATCATCAACACGATGGCGATCAACCACCACAGGCGGCGCATCGAACCGAGATTCTCCGAAAAAAAGACCCTCATCATCAAGAGGGCGTCTGCGAATGCGTTCTCGTCCATGCGGCGCGATTATATCACGCGGCAGGGGTGAGTCAATGGGATGCGGATGAACAACGACCGTCAGTTGTTTGGCGCTTGCTTCGGTATATTCATTCCGATTACAATTGAAGATAACAGTCAATTCAACTGAAAGTTTATAAAATGGCTGACCCACCTGAAGAACAAGGCATCACAGCAATTGCAGTGAGCGGTTTTAAATCGTTGTATGACGAGTGCCGCATCGAAATTCGCCCGTTGACGGTTCTTGCCGGTGCGAATAGTTCAGGTAAATCGAGCATCATGCAACCGTTGTTGATGATGAAGCAAACCCTTGATGCACCACACGATCCCGGCCCTCTGCGGATTGATGAGCCGAATGTTCATTTTACCTCTGCAAAACAATTTTTATGCAAGGATGAGAACGGCGCATTTCGCGATTTCATCATTGCAGTTGAACTTGATGACGAATTCACCCTAACCAATATTTATCGTCAACCTGCTAGCACACGCCGAAGACAACTTGAACTTGTTGAGTCGGTTTACGGTGACTTGACTATAAGACCGGGCATGACGCATGAAGAAATTCTTCAGCGAATGCCGCAACAATTAGATGAGCTAAGAAATCAAATCAGTAAGGATGCCCAAGTAAACTTGGAATGGCGGGTTGTTCGCAATCGATGCTTTTATACATTTGAACTTTATGGTGAAAGTGATGAACTCGGAACAGGATTAGGATTCCGAACCAGTCCAAGTGAAATCGTGATGTCTCATATTCGTCACGTTATACATGTGCCCGCATTGAGAGGAAATCCGCAGAGAACATATCCTGCCTCACCAGTTAGGGGGCCTGAGTTTGTTGGCAGATTTGATGTATACGTGGCCGGAGTGATAAGTCGTTGGCGGGCCAATGAGAGTTCTCAACTTCGAGAATTGGGCAAAATGCTCGAAGATCTTGGATTGACTTGGAAAGTAACCTCACGAAGAGTAGAGGATACACAGGTGGAGTTGCGGGTCGGAAGACTCAAACACAGTGCAAGAGGTGGAGCACATGATTTGGTCAACATAGCCGATGTCGGTTTTGGTGTTTCTCAAGTCTTACCTGTACTCGTCGCTTTACTCGTCGCACAACCTCAGCAACTCGTGTATATCGAACAACCCGAAATCCATCTGCATCCGCGTGCGCAGGTTGCGTTGGCAAAAATCATCGCAGACGCGGCTAATCGCGGTGTTCGTGTCGTTGTCGAGACGCACAGTGTCCTCCTCATTCAAGGTATTCAAACATTGATTGCGCAAGAGGAACTCGCTCATGATGATGTGATACTGCATTGGTTTACCCGCGACGATGAAGGCAAAACAACGATTCATTCTCAAGAACCGGATTCTTTTGGCGCCTATGGCGATTGGCCGGAAGATTTCGCCGAAGTTCAAATGCAGGCAGACAGCGATTATCTTGATGCCGTCGAACAACGAAAATTAGGGTTATTCAATGGCCGTCAAGAACCCGAAACATCTGGTGATTGACGCCTCAGTCATGCGGGCGGCGGGTGGCGAGAACGCGACTTATCCTGTATCAAAACGCTGCCGAGATTTCATGAGTGAAATTCTGACATCTGGTCACAGCGTTATCATGACCGATGATATTCTTGAAGAATGGAAAAAGCAACAACTCACAGAGAAACGATTCAGGCCAACGTCGCCATCTTGGTATGCGCAAATGCGCCGTAAAGGAAAAATCATCCACAAGCACGGTAACACACAGAATGCCGAATTGCGTGCTGCTGTATTCGCGGCTGTCGAAAAACAAGCCGTCGATGCTGTTGAGAAAGATATGCGATTGGTCGAAGGCGCATTACTCGGCGATAATCGAATTGCATCGCAGGATGAGCGAATGCGCAGGCACTTTCAGCGTGCAGCAGCTTTGATTGAAGCATTGCGCGAAATCGTCTGGGTCAATCCCGCTCATGAAAATGAAAACTGCATCGAATGGTTGCGGCAAAGTGCCCCGGCTGACGACTTCCGCAAACTCGGCTATAAATAAGAATCGTAAGTTTGCCAGCCAATACAATTAGCCAAAATTTATGTGCGTGTCTGCAACCAACGATACCCATACGCTGAAAGGGTGACGCTGCTATCAACAGTCGCGGTTGCATCAAGCGCATCGCTGAAGGCGGCGCCATCGGGCAGCGCAATTTCTAGCGGCGCATCGGCGAGATTATGCAGCGCGAGAACACGCTGCTCGCCTGATGTGCGCCAAAAACACAGCGCGTGTTTTGGCAAATCATGCAGCCAATCGAGGTCGCCGTCGGCCAACACGGGCAAGGCTTTGCGCGTCATTATCATGTGGCGCACGGTATGCAGCAGTGAAGTCGGGTCGTTGCGTTGTGCGGCGACATTGACGCGCTGATAACCGAAAGTCGCGTCATCAATCACCGGCGCGTATAAATCCTTCGCCGATGAGAAGCCCGCATTCGGCGCGCCCGACCATTGCATCGGCGTGCGGACTCCATTGCGGTCGAACAACGCAATATTGTCGCCCATGCCGATCTCGTCGCCATAATACAAAACGGGCGCGCCCGGCAGCGTGAACAACATCGAGTGCATCAATTCGATTTTGCGGCGGTCGCCCCCCATCAAGGGCGCGAGTCGCCGCCGAATGCCGAGATTGATGCGCTGTTTCGGATCCGGCGAATAGTATGCCCACATAAATTGACGTTCTTCTTCCGTCACCATTTCGAGCGTCAGTTCATCATGATTGCGTAGGAACGTCCCCCATTGTGTCCCTTTGGGGATGGGCGGCGTGTCGGCCAGAATATCGACGACGCTTGTCCGGTCGGCTTTTGCGAGCGCCATATACAAACGTGGCATGACGGGGAAGTGAAAGCATAGATGAAACTCATCGCCGTCGCCGAAATAGTCGACGACATCGCGCGGCCACTGATTGGCTTCGGCGAGTAAAATCGCATTGGGATAATGCGTGTCGATGAAGCGTCGCATCTGTTTGAGATAGTCGTGCGTTTCTGGCAGATTTTCGCAGTTGGTACCTTCGCGTTCAAACAGATATGGCACGGCATCGGCGCGGAAACCATCGATGCCGAGATCGAGCCAAAATTTCATGATGCGCAAGACTTCTTCGCGCACTTTGGGGTTGTCGAAATTTAAGTCCGGTTGGCTGCTGTAAAAGCGATGCCAATAATATTCGCCCGTCGTTTCGTCATAGGCCCAATTCGATGTTTCGGTATCGACGAAGATGATGCGCACGTCTTGATAACGTTCATCGGTCGGACTCCACACATACCAATCGCGCATTGGCGATGTTTTGCTGCGGCGCGACTCTTGGAACCATGGGTGTTGGTCGGATGTGTGATTAATCACGAGGTCGGCGATGATTTTGATGCCGCGTTCATGAATCGCATCGACGGTCATCTTAAAGTCTTCGAGTAAGCCGTAATCCGGGTGAATGCCGTAATAGCTGGCAATATCGTAGCCATCGTCTTTGAGCGGCGACGGATACATCGGCAGCAACCAGATGCAATCGACGCCGAGCCATTCGAGATAATCGAGTTTGTCTCGCAGGCCGATGAAGTCACCGTGACCGTCGCCGTTGCCGTCGGCAAATGCGCGCAGATACAATTCGTAGAAAATCGCGTGTGTGTGCCAGCTCATCCTTGACCCTTCCTATATAAAATAAAAGCGATTAAACCGCAAAGTTGCAACAGTCGCCAAGAAAAACAGAAGGACTGACGCAATTCAGAAACTCACACTTTATCGCATACTCACACGGCTGCCGGAAGGAGTTTTCTCAACGATGAGGTGAACCGGGAACGAGTCACGCAATTCTTCGATATGTGTGATGACGAGGATTAAATCGAAGTCATCTTGTATCGCGATGATGGCTTCGACGAGATGATTGCGTCCGTCTTCATCTTGTGTGCCGAAACCTTCATCAATGAACAACGTTCGCAGATGGGCACCCGCCCGTCGCGCAAGCATCTGTGAGAGCGCAACTCGTAACGCGAAGTTGATGCGAAATGCCTCGCCCCCGCTATACAATTCATAATTGCGCGTGCCGAGTTCGTCGGCAATTTGAATGTCGAGCGTTTCCATCACCCCATCGCCGGAGGCCTTCTCGCGCTGCGTCTCTAATTTGAGCGACATACGCCCATCTGTCATGCGTTGTAATAAATGGGTCGCCGCCGTTTCGAGTTCCGGGATAGCTGCCTCGATAATCATCGCAGGCACGCCCTTCTTGCCAAATGCGAGCCGCAATTCGTCGTAAATTGCTTTTTCATGCCGCTTCGCTTGCGCCCGTTGTGTGAGTTCGGCTTTGCGCTCACGTTGTGTTTCAATCGCATCAAGTTCTTGCTGCGCGACGATGAGCCGTTCATGGGCGACACGTTCATCAGTCCGCAAACGATTGACTTCCTCTTGACGTCGTTGCTGCTCTTCGACCAAAACGCCGAGTCGTTCGATTTCCGCCTGCAAGCGTGTGATTTCTTGTTCATCTTCAACGATGCTTTTGAGAATGCGCTCGCGCCGTTTGAGCGCGTTGTCGCGACTCGCTTGTGCATCCGGCAACGACTGCGCCGCGAGTTCGAGTTGTTGCTGCCGCGCATCATAGTCGCGATATGCGTCGAGTTGTTCTCGCGTTGCGTCATGAGTCTCGCGGTCGTATCCGATTTCGTGACGCTTGGCATCGAGTTCGGCAAGTTGCTGCCGAATTTCGCCAGCGAAAGTTTCCGCTTCTAGCATTTCGCGCACAGCATCGAGCTGCGCCATCGCCGCGTCGATGCGTGCTTGTGCTTCTTGCGCTTGCTCATGCTGCGATTGCAATTCCCCCTCGCGCTTCCTCAGCATGTTCAATTGCTTGAGCGCTTTGTCGTGAGCATCAATCTGCTGCCGATAGCGCTCGCTCTGCTCAGCAATCTCTTGCAGATGTTGTTGATTGTTGCGATAAGTTTCGCGATGCGCGTCGCGCTCTGCCGTTAATTGTGCGATGAGTTGTTGCCGGTGGTCGTCGTCCAATGGCTGACCGCATAACGGGCAGAGCGCATCGGCGACATCTTCAAGATTGGCAAGGCGCTCATTTAAGTTCTTTCCCTCGTCGCTCAATGTCTTTTGGTGCGCATCTATCGCGGCGCGGTCTTCGGCGAGTTGATTGAGGCGGTCTTGCAATGTGTCGCGCTCGGCTTGTTGAAGTTCAAGATGCCCGATTTGTACGCGCACATCGTCAAGGTCGGTCTGATTGACTTGCGCGATGATGCGCTCATCGGCAGCTATCGTCGCTTCAAGACGGCTCATCTCGCTTTCGAGTTCGGCGCGGGCCGCGTCGAGCTGCCGCACCGCCTCGTTGTATTGCGTATCGAAATCGCGCAGTTGTCTGAGTTTATCGCCGAGTTCGTGGTCAGCTTCACGCGCTGCTTGCAAAGCGGCGTAACCGGCTTCGATGTCATCTCGCGCGGCGAGGATCGCTTCATATTCGTCGATACGCTTCTCTTGATTTTCGATTTCAGCGTCAACCGCTTCGACATCATCACGATGCTCTTTCAAGCGTCGTTCCTGCACGGCGAGACGTTCCTGTGTATTCTTCATCTCGGTTGTAGCGTGTGCCACTTCTTCGAGATGCTTTTCGGCGGCTTCAAGCGCGGCGTGTGCCTCTTGCTGCGCGACCCGCGCTTCTTCAACCGCATCGCGTAGCGCCGGTTCTTTCGCGAGTTCGTCTTCGATTTCTTGGAGGCGTAGCTCGATGACACTGAGTTCGTTTTCGATCTCACGCTGATGTGTTTTGGCCGCTTCTTCGTACAATGCCCACCGGTCGAGGCCGAGAATGTCGGAGAGAATCGCTTTGCGTTCAGCCGGTGTTTTGGTCGTGAAGGCGTCGGCGCGTCCTTGCTGCAAGAACGCCGAATTGATGAATGTCTCATAATCCAAGCGCAATAAGGTGTTGATTTTTTGTTGGGTCTGCCGCATCGCCGGTTCGCTGATCAGATGAAATTGCTCGCCATCGTGGGCAAACAGGTCGAGCGTACCCTTGCCGCGCCCGCTGCGACTGCGACGGCGCAGCACGCGATACAAGACACCTTCTTGCTCGAAGTCCAATTG
>RFIA01000069.1 GCA_003695675.1 Chloroflexota bacterium | reverse complement strand
TTGTATCATCTTCAAAAGCTATACCGATACTGACTCGTTTCCCAACCACAACACCGACGCTCACATGGAATCCGCTTAGTTGGGCGACTGAATACGAGATTCAAATCGACATCTCTCGTAAGTTCAATACTTCAGCCTTGCAATCATATCGCATTACACCGCCAACACTCGAGGTGATTCCGACACCATTGGCCGATGGCATTTGGCATTGGCGTATCCGTGCCCGTAATGCCAACGGTTCTTGGAGTAAATGGAGTTCATCAGAGACTTTCATCGTTGATGCGTGACAGACTTGATACAAATTTTTTGCGCTGCGTCCCGTTGTGCGCTATACTCGTAGTATGATGAAACGCCTGCTCTTTTTCCTCGTGTTGACGCTCTTGCTCGGCGTCGCGGTTGCGCCCTCTGCCGGGCAGATTGTCTCGCCTGCCGAACGCCCGCTTGATGTCGTCCTCGTCATGGATGCGACGAGCAATATGCAAGCGCCACTCGATGCACTGCGGGCGGAAGCCAACGCGCTCATCGATATTTTGACCGCAAGTGGCCGCGATTGGCGGCTCGCCATCATCACCTATCGCGACCATCCCATCGCCCCCTTCGGCAACATCGACGACTTCCCAGCGCGTCTTCATCTGCTGTTCACCAATGACCGCCTCGCCATCATCAACGCCATCAATACGATAGTCGTCGGTGGCGGCGGCGATATTCAAGAGTCGGTGTATTCCGGTTTGCAAACGGCGGCGGATTTGCCGTATCGCGACAACGCGCAAAAAGCCATCATCCTCATCGGCGATGCCGCGCCGCATGACCCCGAACCGATCACGAATTTTTCACTCGCGACGATTTTACGGCTGACGGCACGCCGCGAGTCACTTCAGATATTTCCCATCGCGCTGCGCAATGATTTGCAAATGCTCGTGCGCTTCCGTGAATTGGCAGACGGCAGCAACGGCGACGTCTTCCGCGCCACGTCGGATGCGCAATTCATCGGCGCCTTGCGAGTCGCGCTCGACACGATTGTCACCGGCGCGTTGCAAATCACAAATCCATGTGCGCCATTGCCCGCATTCGCCGACTCGACACAGCGCGAAGTGACGATACCCGATTTTCTCGTCCCTGCGTTTGCGCCGGGCGAGTCGCCACCGGGCATCAATGCGCGGGTGTTCGCGCCGCGTGCGCTTGCGTATGAACGCCCGGCTTGCGACGCCCCGGTGTTGATGCGCTTATTCGAGGGCGATGCCGTCCGTCTGCTCGCACAAACCGCGCCCGATGATGCCGGTCGCATCTTTTATCAGATACAAGTCGGCAACTTTGCCGGGTGGGTGCTCAGCAGCCAAGTCGAACCCTTTGCAGCGACGAATGTGTTACCGGCGTTCAATGCGCGTGTCGAAGCCGAGGTTGTCGTGCCACAAGCCGTCTTGTTGTCATCGCCGACGCGCGACGCGCAAGAAATCGCCGTCGTGCAAAGTGGCAATCGTTTTCGTGTTTTGAGCCGCACGCAGCCCGATGCGCTCAACACCGTCTTTTATAAAGTGCAGGTCGGTGTGCGCACCGCGTGGGTGCTCAGCAATCAAGTGCGGGTGACGGGCGACGTCAGCACGCTGCCGGTGATACGCGCACCGGTTCGCGGCGCAGTCGATACCACGCAGGCCGCGCTGCTCACCGCCCCGCAGCGTGACGCGCCGCTCATCGCCACCCTCCTCGAAGGCGATGTCGTCCGCATTTTGCAATACACTCGCCCCCCACAAACAGACGATATATTTTACGAAGTCATCACGGCGACACAACAACGCGGTTGGATTTTGAGCACACAGGTCGAATTGCTCAAAGACCCGTTCGTTCAACCCTCGTTGACGCCTTCACCGACGCCGACGATGACGCCATCGCCGACAATTGCGCCTTTCATCACGACGGCGACGCGCACGATTACGCCAACGTTCACGTTGACGCCGCTGCCCTCACCGACGGCGACCTTCACACCATCACCAGCCGGGCCACAACGCGCCTTGATATTTTCGCCCCTGCGCGGCAACATCCTCGCCGGCAATGTCTTCATACTCGGCGCGGCGACACATCCCGACTTTTTGCGCTACGAACTCGAATTCAGCATCGACCCCAATCCGCTCAATGTGTGGTTGCCGATAACCGGCGTCGTGCAAGAACCGGTCTTCAGTGGTCTGCTCGGTGTGTGGGACACACGCGGAGTCCCCGACGGTTTGTATCAAATTCGCTTGCGGATGACCTTACGCGATGGCAGGCAGCTCATCGCCTTCGTCAACAACCTGCGTGTGCAAAATACGCTGCCGACCCCCGTGCCAACGAATACGCCGGTCATCAACCCGCCGATAGCCATCTTCACGCAAGACGTCATCCGCGGCGAGGCGCCGCTTGAAGTCTTCTTCGTCAGTCAATCGCAGGGCGAGATCACATCGCTTGAGTGGGATTTCGATGATGGCACGACTGCGACCGGCACACAAGTGCGCCACGTCTTCACCGATCCCGGACGTTATGATGTCACGCTGACGGTCGAAGGGCCGGGCGGAGTCTCGACGGTTTCACAGCGCATTCGCGTGCGGCGTCCCGCAACGCCCACACCGATACCAACCGCGACCCGCGTTGTTGACCCCGCGCCGCCGCTTCCCGAAGTGATTACATTGGCCGATGCCAATGTGCGCAGTGGGCCGGGTTTGCAATTTGACCCGCCGATTGGTGTATTCCCCGCCGGTTCAATGCTCGAAATTCTCGCTGTGAGTCCCGACGGGCAGTGGTACAAAATCAATTTCTTTGGCGGTGATGGATGGATTTCTGCGACGGTCGTCAATGTAACAGGCGACATTTCGAGTCTGCCGGTTGATCCCGGCCCGCCGACTCCGACCACGACGCCAACATTGACAGCAACGCCAAGTGCAACACCGCTGCCGACATTCACCGAGACGCCGTTCCCCACAGCGACGGTCGTCGCAGTTGTGCCCTCAGCTACGCCGACGGTGACGCCGACATCGACTGCGACACCCACATTGACCACGACACCCACATTCACAGCAACGCCAAGCGCAACACCGCTGCCGACGTTCACCGAGACGCCACTGCCGACGGCGACCTTCACGCCGACGTTCACCGAGACGCCACTGCCGACGGCGACCTTCACGCCGACGTTCACCGAGACGCCATTGCCGACAGCGACCTTCACGCCGACGTTCACCGAGACGCCACTGCCGACGCCGACCTTCACGCCGACGTTCACCGAGACGCCACTACCGACACCGACCTTCACGCCAACAATGGCATCTGTCCCGGTCGAGACACCGCCCCCGCCGCCGAGTGTTACACTGATGTTGCGCAGTGGTCAGCCGCTACAGATTGTCTACAACGCTGTCGAACCGAACGAAGTCATCACGATTATCGCCCGCACACTCGACGGCCAAGTGGATACAACTCTCGCCGTCTTTGATGAGGGCGGCGCATCGTATGCCATCATGGATATGCCGCCAGTAGACCCAGAACTGACGCCGTTGGACACGGTCATTCAAGATTTAGTGTTGGCCGCGCCGGGCATCTATCGCATCGTGCCGGGCAGCCAAACCGGAACTGAGGGGATGATTTCGGTCGAAGTGGAGACCGTCGTCGGTATGGGGCAAATCGACATGATTGGCGGGTTCATCGCGCCGAATGATCGTTACGAATTCTCGCGCCACTTCGCCGCTGGGGACATCATCACGTTGACGGCGCAAGATGCATCCGGCACACTCAACCCGCGTTTGCGTCTCTTCGACAGCAATGATAATCGCATCGCACGTAACCGCGATCACGGCACGGCGGACCCGATGCTGATGCCACAGGATGCCCGCATCGCCGATTTTGTCATCCCCGCGGACGGTGTGTACAGAATTGTCATCGATGGCGAGAATAACAGCAGCGGCCTTTTCATCTTCTCGCTTCAATTACAGCCGGCCATGCCGTGAGTCTAATCCTCTGAGGAATATTCACATTGCGTTTTGACACCCACAAAGTCCGTGTCCAACTCGTCAATCGGTTGATGGCCGCGCCGAATGTCGATGACTTGTGGGACGACGGGGCAGACTCGATTATCGCCACGCTCGACAACGGTAAGGTCGTCGTCGTGCATCTCATCGAGACTGTCATCACCTTCCCCGAAATGCGCGACATGCTCAAGTCGAATACCAAAGCCGGCTTTTACACGCTGTTCGTCTTTTGGGCAGACCTCATCCTCCCGGCAGCCGGTGACCATTACCCGCTTGATGATTGGATGCGGGCGCTTGTGCCCCTCTCTCGTGGGACGTTGTTCGGTTATGATGTCATGGGGCAATATGTCGCCGTATTCCCGGTGCATTTCGACGGCATCGGCCCGGTGCGGCATATCCGTTATGGTGACGACATCGACATCGCGCAACTTGACGGCGATGTGTTCGCATCAGATTATCCTGATCTTGAAGGGACGTGGCGCGTTGCCGGGTTCAACTTCCGCGCAGACCCGGCGAGCGACGAGACCGCCTACGACCGTCCCCGACCCGACCCCGTGCCAATCAATCCATTGTATGTCGTGCTCGGCCTCAAAGCAGATGCTGATGTCGCTGCTGTGAAAGCTGCTTATCGCCATCTTGCGCGGCAATATCATCCCGACATCAATCGTTCGCCGGGCGCGACCGAGAAGATGCAAGCGATCAACGATGCTTATTATCATTTGATGCAGCATTTGCGCACTGAGAAAAAATAAAACAAGGTGGCATGATCGTGCCACCCTGCGGATTCTTCCGAATCGATCTTAAAGCCTAGAGATCAGATTCGAGAAGATGTTACCAATTGCCGGGCCAAGCAGCGCTAAGATGACGATGACGACGACGGCGACGAGTATGAGGATGAGAGCATATTCAACGAGGCCTTGCCCTTCTTCACGCGGTCGGTATAACATAATAAATTCTCCGTATAAATGAATATATGGTAGGCCAATGGTTTGACCTAGGATTATAATAACATGGATTTTGGCTCGTGGGGATAGCTGCCGATCCCCAAGACTTTTGCACAGTCTAGCGGTTTGGGGTTGGTTCCTTCGTATATGCTGATATGCTGAGTAGTTACAGAAAAAATAAAATAGGGTGGCATGATGGTGCCACCCTGAGGATTCCTCTGAATTGATCTTTAGAGATTGGAGATCAGATTCGAGAAGATGTTACCAATTGCCGGGCCAAGCAGCGCCAAGATGACGATGACGACGACGGCAACAAGTACGAGGATGAGAGCATATTCGACAAGCCCTTGACCCTCTTCACGCGGTTGGTATAACATAATGAATCCTCCGTATATAATGATATGGGTTACCCATGCGGTCATTCATTTGACCATGTAATCATCATAGCATAACTTTCGCGTTGAACAAGTAAGGTTTGTCCTTAATTTGTTAATTTTTTGCGAATTTTGTCCCGAATTAGCACCAAAGTCCTATGCTTAAATCAACCCCAAATGCAATGAAATATCTGTTCTAAGAATTGTATTTAGGCGGCGATTCAACTTGCGGTACAGCTTCAAGATGCTGCTTCAACGTCTGTAATGCGTGCTCTAATGATTGGCTAAACAGCGTGCGGGATTCGGCCTCGCACAAGCGTTGCATACGATAACGGTCGTTGAGATTCCCGGCATAAAACGCCGTCAGATTATGGTCGATGCGCGTGCGTAACAATTGGGGATACTCTCGCTGCATATTGTATTTGACCGACGCGAGAATCAACGCCATCGACATTTGGCGGCCATCGACCACAACGACAATCTTCTGCCGCGCCGCGTCATCAAGACCGTCTTCGTCTGCAATCCGATAAATCGTATCGACGAGTGCTTCGGCTTCGCGCACCCACAGCATCAATTGCGGATACGGCGACGGCGGTAGATAGTGTTCGCCGCGCACGGTCAACTTCAACGCGATCCATGCTGCCCGCAGATACCGTCTTATCATGACCGATGCCTCAAACGCCGCAAAAATTCAAATCCTGCGCCAAGTAAAACCACTCCCTGCACGGCAATCGCTGCGATAATCCATCGGGTGCGGCCATTGTCCGACCGGGTGATGGCTGTCGTCGATGAAGGGGGCGACGCTGTATCGACGACAGCGACTTCTGTCGCTGCGAAGGCGAGGTCGAGCGCGTCAATGCCTTCGGGGGTCTCGCTTGCGGACAAGGTTGGCGATGGGGTGCTCGTCGGGACGACGATGGCTGTCGAGAAGAAAATCTCTTCCGGGAATGTGTTGGCAGTGGCAACCGGCGGCAATGTCGGCGATGGCGTGACAGTCGGCGTGGCGGTCGCCGTTGCTTTCGGGGTATTCGTTGGTCGGGGCGTGTCCGACAGCGCAGGAGTCGCTTTTTCATCCACATCGTCGGCTTGTTCGGCTCGTGGCGTATTGGTGACAAGCGCAAAAGCGTCGTCTTCGTCGTCATCCACAGCATCTGTATTTGACTCCGCAGGTGTCGGCGTGAAGGTGCCATCGTGTGGCGGCACGAGAAATACCGAACCGATTTCGAGTGTGCGATTGTCTTCGATGAGATTCAGTTCCATCATGTAAGGAATATCTTCCCACGTATATCCATAAATCAAGGCGATGTCGCCGAGCGTGTCTCCCGGTTGAATCTCGTGCAGAATATATCCGTTCTCATCAACACCGAGCACATACGGTGGCGGGCCACTCGCTGCTGCATCACCAGTGTTATTAGTGACCGACGGCGGCGGTGGCAACCCGCCGGGATTGCCGAAGACGAGGACATACGCCCGGCCCGCCGCGCCGCGCGCTACACCGATACCGACTTCGCGATAGCGGCCATTCGTCAGCCCACGAAAATGAATCGGTGAATTCACCCAAAAATTCCACGCCGCGCCGACTGTAGCATTCGTCCCCATATAAATATTCTCACTGACATCGGTTGATGCGTATCCGTTGGCGAGGGCGCGGGTGCGCGGTGTGCTGCCATCGGTCTGCACATGCGAAATCGCGCCGGTTTCGGCCATCCATTGGGCTTGTTGCCGGGCGGCGGCGGAGAGGGCGCCGTTGAGCGTGTAGTTATGCAGCCCACGAGACGCCCGCAGTTCATTGATACGATTGAGCAATTGTGTCACTTCATCCTGTGCAGAGACGATGCCAAGCGATGGCGCCGCCGCGAACAGAATGAACACACTCACATATAACAATACACGTAACAATACACGTTGATACTTCATGGCGTTATTGTAGCACATAGCGATAGAGTAATCGATTGTGTTCAGTCAGCCGCTAGGTGTTCAAACAGCCGGCTGCCGAAATGCCGAGTCTGCTGCAGCAGGCTATTTGACAGCATCATGCTGCACGGATGTGTCGTTTGTCGTCGAGTGCAAACGACAAAGAGAGGGATGCACTTTAGGAGATAGAAGGGCAATCACACACCGGCGGCGCCGTGATGCCCGGCCATTTGATTTGCGCGAGCATTCGCTTGAGCACACACAACGGCATACCGACCACATTCGTATAGCAAGTGTCGATTGAAGCGACCGGACGAAAACCGGGATGTTGAATCGCATAAGCACCGGCCTTGTCGAACGGGTCGCCGGTGGCGATGTAGCTTTCGATTTCGTCATCGCTGTAATTGCGCATTGTGACGGCTGTGCAAATGTGTTCGGTCAGTTGCTGCGCATCGTCGCCGGTTTTGAGCATCGTCAGCGCCGTACAAACATGATGCACACGACCGCGCAAGCGCCGCAATATCGCCCGCGCATCGTCGGCATCGACCGGCTTGCCGAGAATGGCGCCGTCGGTTTCGATGCCGATGGTGTCCGCCGCGAGGACGACAATCGTGTCCGCCGCGAGGATCACCGACGAGTCGCTCAACTGCGCGGCGACGATGGCAGCTTTCTCCCGACTCAGACGGCGGACATAATCGAGAGGCGCTTCGCCCGCGAGACGCCCCTCGTCAATCTGCGGCTTGATGATGCTGAATTCGACTCCCAACGAAGTGAGCAGGTCACGGCGTCGGGGTGAGCTTGAAGCGAGAATGAATGGCGTCATCGGTTAGCGGCGGTTAATCGTCATCATCGTCGTCATAATCCTCGTCGTCTTCGTCATCATAATCATCTAGGCCATGCGCATGAACGTGCCCGTGATCGATTTCTTCGGCGGTCGCCTCGCGTATGCTGACGACTTCGACATCATACGCCAATTCTTTGCCCGCAAGCGGCGGATTGTAATCAATCGTGATGGTATCGCCCTGAATATCGCGCACGAATGCGAGATAAAAATCGCCGTCCTCGTCTTCGATTTCGAGCATCGCCCCTTTTTCGAGGTTGTCTGCGCCGTCAATAATATGGCGCGGCAGCTCTTCGACATCTTCCGGGTCGTACAAGCCGTAGCCATCTTCAGGCGGAATCGTGACGCTGAATGTGTCGCCAACTTTTTTGCCAGCGAGTTGCTTTTCAAGACCGGGGATGATGTCGTCTGCGCCGTGCAAATATTCCATCGGTTCGTCTTTGCCGACTTGTTCGACAACTTCGCCGTCTACCTTCAATGTGTACGCAAGCCCGACGACCATATTGTTCGCGACCTGTTCGTTTGTCATGTTGTATCCCTCACAGAGAAACTAAAGACCCGCAAAAATCGGGTCGAAATGCGGCGCATTATAGTCCTGTGACAGCCAAAATGGAATAGTGTGGCGAGGCCAATTGCAAACAAAAAAGGCGGGTGATTTTGTTCACCCGCCTGTGTGCGATATGCAGTTTTAATTCTTCGATTTCAGCGCTTTGCCATTTTTGCGAATGGCAATCTGACGCGGACGCGCTTCTTCAGCTTTCGGCAGCGCGAGCATCAAGACGCCATTGTGATAGGTTGCCTCAGCCTTGTCCACGTCGAGCAAGTGCGACAAGCGCAGGCTGCGTGTGAATGTGCCGAATGGACGTTCGCGTACCAACACACGACCTTGTTCCGGTTCTTCAGGTTGCGGGATTTCGACGCGGATTGTCAGCACATTATTCTCGAAATGCACGTCGATTTGATCTTCTTCGACGCCGGGGACATCCGCCATCACGATGAAAGCATCATTGTTTTCAACGACATCAACAGCCAGTGTATCGCCCGCAAAGCCACCTTGTTGGGCGTTTTGCCATGCCTCGTCCATCACACGATCAAGGATGTTGTGCATGGTTGCGAACTCACGGAAAGGATTCCAGCGAACAACAGTGCTCATGATTAGTCCTCCAGAAAACTCTCTAAGTAGATTGGATATTGAATGTGTTGACGTTTATGTGATAGCGCACGAATATAAGAATCGCATCAATGGGCGCGTAAAAATTTCATAAGAACTGCCCACCCAGCTAGCGCTGACACATCAAGAGGATGAAAATGTTTGAATCTACGTTTCGTCTTCCTTCAGCAATCCCTTACGTTCGGCCAGCAGCGCAGCTTGCACACGATTGTTGACTTGCAATTTTTGCAAGATATTCGTCATATAATGCTTGATCGTTTTTTCAGCGAGATGCAGCTGTTCACCAATTTGCCGGTTGGTGTAGCCGCGGGCGACGAGTTCCAAAATTGACCGCTCTCGCTCCGTCAATTGGTCAAAAGAACGTGTATCTTTTGCATGAGAGGGCGGTGTGTTCGCCATTTCTAGCAATAAACTCGCCGCCATGGTGGGTGTCACATAAACTTCACCCGCGTGAATCATGCGGATGACAGAGACCAATTCGCTAGCAGCAACGCCTTTGAGTACATACCCGCGTGCCCCTGCTTTCAGTGCCGCCAGCAACGTGTCTTCGTCTTCCGAAACTGTCAACATAATCACTTTACATGCCGGTAGCTCCGCCGACAATTGGTTGAGCGCTTGCAAGCCATCGACGGGTTCCATCGTGACATCCAGCAAAATAATATCTGGCATGAACTCGTGCGCTTTTTCAACCGCCTGACGACCATCTTCGGCCTCGCCGACGACTTCAAAATCATCGATTTCGCCTAAGCTGTGAATCACACCACTGCGAAATAATGAATGGTCGTCGGCGACTAGAATGCGTATTGTATCACTCATCATGGCCTCCATCATGCCCATCGACCGGCAGCATCACATCAATGCGAGTCCCTCGTTGCATTTCGGAAGTAATTTTGAATACGCCATCTAATAATGTAACCCGGTCTTTGAGACCAGCTAATCCCAGATGACCATTGTTGGCATCGACCATCGCCGGGTCGAATCCGGGTCCATCATCGACGATTTGGATATGCACATTGCGCCTTGCATGGGTAGCAACAATACATCCGCGAAGCCCGGCGCCTTTTGCGTGTCGAAAACTATTATACAGCGCCTCGGTGATAATCCGGTAAATCGCGATTTTGGTATATGGCGAAACCTCTGGCAAATCATCGGCAATCTCGAAATCCACCGCACACTCAGTCTTGCGACGGAATTCGCGCACTGCTTTATACGCGACTTCGCTTGTTGGCAATGTCTTCAACTCCGGCAATTGCAACCCTGCGGCCAAATGACGAATTTCGGCGAGCGCACTTTCGAGGGCGTGGCGGATAATCTCGGCTTGTTGAGGTTGTTCGCGGCAAAGGTCGTTGATGCGCAGCAACGCGAGAGCGAGGTCTTGTGCCGGGCCGTCATGCAAATCATGACCGATACGCCGCAGAAATTGCTCGTTTATTTGGGTCGTTCGATTGGCCGCCGCTTTTAAGCGTTGTTGTAATGATTGATTTTGCGCTAAAAGATGATGGAGTTCATCGACCGTTTGTTGCAATTGCGATTGCTGCTGGGCAATCGTACGGCTGCCGCGTCGCATCAGGCCAGAGAGCAAGCCATACATCGCAATTGTCCCGACGATGACAATTAGCCAACTTTGTCGCTGTGCCAACGAAACTTGGTGTTGCAATGTGCTGGCATCTTGATACGTCTCAACAACCGCGATGACAGCGCCCGTTGCTGGGTCAACAATCGGCGCATAAGTTTCAATCAACATGGTGGCAACTTGCCGCTCAAGCCTGTTTTCTGCTTTATCAAGCCGCGATAGATGCGATACGAGTGTGCCGTTGAGGGCGGCTTCGAGTTCTTCATTGGGGCCGGGGTCAACCCCAAGCTGTGATGCGTCTGGGCTGTAAATCAGAGTCTGATCTGTATCCCAAATTTTCAAAGATACAATACGATTGCCGTTAGCCGTATCTGTCAATATACCCGCAATGGTTTGTTGTTCGGCGGCGCTGATTGTCCCATCTGCATTGAACGACTGGATAATCGGCGGCACAAAATTGTTCATGTACAAGGCCGTGGTGCTTGCCGCTTGATTGACGACAGCATTTTCGATGCGATTGGCGACCCACCAACCGATAATCAACATGCCCCCCAATAAAATGGCAAATGTGATCAACAAAAATTGTTGCAAGAGCGATAGACGCTTTAACCGATTGCGCAACATAACGCTTTCACCTTGATTCCAAGTCAATTTGATTATAACAATTTTTGATCGATTCATGCCGGACTTTGGTCTGAAGTTGCGATGACCACCCGTCGCAAAATGATTGGACGGTCAGACAGGTGAAGATGCGCCACGTGCCCGTTGTTTTTCCGCCGCTCTTTATGACACAATCAAAGTAGCTTAAAACATCATCAAAGGCTTGAATTTGCAGTCTTTTACTAAGGAGGAACATCAAATGACGCGCCACAAATTAGGATTTGTGTTGTTTATCATCATCTTGGGGTTGTTGTTTTCGGTACCTATTACCGGAGCGCAGGAGGAAACCGAGCTAGATGTCACATTCTTCTTGAACGCTATCGAGATCAAAGGGACGACATCGGCGGACAGCCTGGCACCACCCGAAATTGACCCGACGACACTTTCAGCCGGTTATGGTTTCAAAGCGCCGGGTGTGCTTTCAGCCGACAGCCCCAACGATTGGCAAGTTGCATCTTATATGTTCAATGATACGTCACTTGTCGTTCGAGAAGGTGACCATGTGGGATTGAACATTTTCGTCACCAACGGCAACCTTCACGATGTTTGGGTTGAATCGCCGTCCGGCGAGATCGTTGCCGAACCGGTCGCGATGAATCGTGGGCGCGAATATATGCTCGAATTCGTCGCTGAAGAAACCGGTTACTACAAACTCATCTGCGGCACACACGCACCTACCATGACTTCAAATATTCTGGCATTACCCGCATAGGCCGTTGTACCGGTCACGATTTTATCAATACCGGTCTCCTGTTTCTCCCTCATGAACAGCGCAGGCGACCGGTATTTTTATTGTCACGACTTCGACGCGACGGCGAAAACTTCGCGCTCAAAGAACCAGCGCACCGGCGGCAAATCAAAGGCGATATGCCGCAGCGCCGCCATGAGGATATTCTCGTCGCGATTTTGTGGCGGGCTGTCGAGCCACACTTTGGGGCGGAAGCCGGCTCGCTTCAACGCACGCGACATGCTCCACAACGATTGCTCATTGACATGCACATGCTCATTGACAGCGACGCCGAATTGACGCGGGTCTTTCGGGTATTTGTCGCCTTCGCCCATCAACGTGCGGACGAAGCGCACAACCGGATAGGCATAACGGTCGTACCACACATTCGGCGCCGTGTGGATGATGAAGCGTCCATCCGGCTTGAGGACGCGCCGCACCTCAAGCATCGCTTGGTGCAGTTCCCACGGATATAAATGTTCGACGACATCGAACATCAACACACGGTCGAAATACGCATCGGGGAAGGGCAGCATCTTAGCGTCAGCTTGTGAAACAGCCATCACGCCCGGCGCGATCCCATCCGCATTCTCAATGACTTGCTGCGACAGGTTGACCGCCACCGCCGCGTAATCGATACCATAGGCATTGGCGCCCATGTTGGCACAATGGCGCAAAATCTCGCCGCGCCCACACCCGACATCGAGAATATTCATACCCGGCTCAATAGCCGCGAGTTCGAATGCCGCCGCCAAACGCCGCGAGAGATGCTCGCCTTCGCTTTGATTGAATTCTTCGTAACCCTCGCACGCCGTCCGAAAATATTCTTCGGTGTACAGCGTCGAAGGCAATGACTCGTGTTGCTTTTCCAATGTCCCACCCCGACAGATTCCCCGTCACTGAATGCACGAATTATACTGTAGGCGACAGCGAACGCAAGCGTTTCACATCTCCCTAATCCGCGCTGTCTTGAATCGTCTCGGTGTTCATGATGACTTCGTGAATTTCGAGTTTTGGATGACCGAGAAATGTCTCCGGCGGTAGCGTGCCGGAACGTGCGTGCCCTTGCTTGAACTCATCCGACTCCGTCCATGCTTTGAAGTGCGCGTGCGACTCCCAATACGTCATCACAATGTATGGGTCATCGTCACCGGTCGGTCGCAGCAATTGAAACGAGACGAAGCCGTCCATATTTTCGACAAGCCCCGACCGATCTTTGAAGCGTTCCTCAAATGCAGCGGCGTGCTCACGATTCACCGGGATACGATTGCATACGACAATCATATTGCGTGCTCCTTTTTATGATAGGATTACTTCCCATCGCCTTGAAAATAAAACGGTATTTAATCACAAAAATGACCCTATCCCTAGGTTGTGTTGACATTTCATAGATTGATGCGGAATCAAGTGACACCAACGCAGAGCAAGCGTTCCGTTGGGGCATTGCGTGCAATGCCCTGAAGGGTTTAGCAAGCTAAACCCCAACGATTGCCCCCTATTTTTGCATCAAAGCGCAAATGTCAACAGAGCCTAGTCCCTTTTCACGTGCAGGTTTTTAACGATTGCTCAATGATGGCTCAAGCACGGTGTGCCGTCAGATGTTGAAATATCCGGCTGCCGAAATGCCAAGCCTGCTCAAAGCAAGCTATAGACGTTCCATTATTGATATTCATGATACCG
>RFIA01000068.1 GCA_003695675.1 Chloroflexota bacterium | reverse complement strand
TCTCGTAGCACAAATCAAAAGCGACATCATACGTATCTTCGACGAGCAACACCTGTGCGCCATAAACGAGCAATTGCGCAATTTTTGCCTCTGGCGCGGTTGCCGGTACGAAGATGATGATGCGCATCTTTGATTGTACCGATGCCCCGACTCCCGCGAGCGCGGCTGCCGCATTGCCGGTACTCGCTGTGCTGACGACGGTTATGCCCTTCTCAAGCGCACGCGCAACGACCAGCGTACTCGCGCGGTCTTTGAGCGATGCCGTTGGGTTTTGCCCATCATCTTTGACCCATGCGGTTTGCACGCCGAGATTTTCCGCAAGCGTTGGATATGCTAGCAGGGGGGTCATCCCGACGGGCAACGGTGGCACGATGGTTTCTGAAGCGATGGGCGTCATGGCGCGATACCGCCACATCGTCGGCGTGTGGTCATGTTGCAACGCATCGCGGTCGAGCGTGTGTTTTAACGTTGCATAATCGTAGAGCACATCCAATGTGCCGACTTGCCCACATTTTGGACAAAAATACTCGACTTCGCCTTCTTGATAGGACGCGCCGCAAATTGTACAGCGCAATTCGGTGATGGTCGCCATGAAGATTCATCCCGGTATGATGCGTGTGCCGGTTTCGCCGCGCAGCGCCCGCGCAAGATTCGCTGGGTCGGTGATGATTGCGAGCGGCCCGCCGCCCTGCACAAAATCAATCGCCGCTTCGATTTTCGGCAGCATACTGCCTTTGGCGAAGTGTCCCTCTGCGATGTAGCGATGCGCATCGGCCAGCGTCATTGTGTCGAGGGCTTGCTGTTGCGGTGTGTTGAAGTTGAGCGAGACTTTTTCGACGCCGGTTGAAATCAGCAGCAAGTCTGCACGCAGCACTTGCGCCAGCAAACTACTCGCTCGGTCTTTGTCGATGACGGCATTCGTCCCGCGCAAACTGCCTTGCTCATTGCGAATAACCGGGACGCCGCCACCGCCCCCGGCGATGACAAGATAATCGTTCATGACGAGGGCACGTATCGCATTGATTTCGTGGATGGCCTGCGGTTTCGGTGAGGCGACGACCCGTCGCCATCCACGTCCCGCATCTTCCATCACCGACCAGCCATCGGCCTCGAATTTTCGCGCTTCATCTTCGCTCATGAAGCCACCAATCGGCTTGGTTGGGTTGTCGAAAGCTGGGTCATCAGCGTCAACTTGTACTTGTGTGACAACCGTGACAATCGTCCGGTTGACGCCCAAGCGTCGCAGCGAATTGTCGAGCGCTTGTTGCAGCATATAACCGATGCTGCCTTGTGTGTCGGCGACGATTAAATCAAGCGGCACATCGTGCAACCCCTCCGCCTTTTGCGCAATCTCTGCCCGCCGCAGAATATAACCGACCTGTGGGCCATTGCCGTGTGTGATGACGACATTCCAGCCGTCGGCAATCATTTCGGCGATGTGTGTACAGGTTTCGCGCACGGCATCCCACTGATGGGGAATATCAGGATTTTTCGGGTCGCGTATCAATGAGTTGCCGCCAATAGCGACAATCGCTAATTTTTCCATGAAGTTTATTCTCGACTTTCAACGCTACCGCATTGTCAGCGCCATGGCTGCTTTTTGCACATGCAGGCGATTCTCGGCCTCGTCATAGACGCGGCTCTGTGGCCCGTCGATGACATCGTTGGCGACTTCAATTTCGCGGTCGGCGGGCAAGCAGTGCATGTAAATCGCGTGGTCTTTGGCGAAGCTCATGCGTTGTGTGTCACAAATCCAATCTTCATATTTTTTGCCAATCGCCGCCGACTCTTCATCATCGGTCGTCGTCAACAATGCGCCCCAACTCTTCGGATACACGATGTCGGCATCTTTGAAGCCTTCGTTGAAGTCGTGTGTGACTTCGAGCACACCACCACTTTTGCGTGCATTCTCGCGGGCTTGTTCCATGATGTCCGGCATCAGCTTGTACTCCGGCGGATGCGCAAGTTTGACATTCATGCCGAAGCGTGTCATCAGTAAAATGAGACTCTGTGGGACGGAAATCGGTTTCTGATAACTTGCCGCATACGCCCAACTCACATTGATCGTTTTGCCGCGCAGGTCACGCCCGAATTCTTCCATAATGGTCATCAAGTCCGCAAGAATCTGAAAAGGGTGATAGATGTCGCATTGCATGTTGAGCACCGGCACGCGGCTCGCCTCGGCCACATCGTTGATGTATCGATTGCCGATGCCCCAATCGACCTGACGAATGGCGATGCCGTCGGTATAACGACCAATAATCTCGCCGATTTCTTTGGCCGTGTCGCCATGACTAATTTGCGTCGTGCGGCTCTCGATGAATTGTGCGTGCCCGCCGAGTTGTGCCATACCCGCCTCAAAACTGACGCGGGTGCGCGTACTGCTGAAGAAGAACAGCATCCCCAAGACTTTATCGCGTAGATACGCATGAGGTTCACCGAGCGCACGTTTGCGCTTCAGGTCGAAAGCGACATCCAATAATGTTTCGATTTCATCTTTTGTCCAATCTTGAGTCGAAATCAAATCGCGTCCACGCAGGTCGGTTTGCATCTGACCAGCTCCTTGAAAAAATGTAATTAAAATCTTGCAAAAATTATGCCCGCACAACACAGGAAAAACAATCCTTACTGTGCAGGCATCATTGATTCTAATGTGAATGGAGCGATGGATTATACATCGAGAAGTCGCCAGCCGCGAATTTCGTATTGTTTGATTTCCGGCGGCGTGGCCAACAGGTCGCCCAACACCGCACCAATGGCTTGAAAATGTTCCGATTGAATATGCCAATCCAACGCTTCTTGATCTTTGTATTCTTCCATGAGATGGAAAGTACCGCCTTCGGTGATGTCCTCGCCAACGACGTATTTGAGAACGCCTTGTTCTTGATTCGATGCGGCGATTAATGTGCGCAGATGCCCCAAAAGAATATCTTCTTTACCCGGTTGTGCTTTTATTGTTGCGTGAATGACGATCATCATGTGCTCCTTAATTGAGTTGATATAACTTGAAAATATCTAAAACAAAAGACAGCCCATATTATACAGCAACTAATTGTTTCATAAGGTTGCGGATGTGTAGCAATTCGTCTTCATTGATCGTGTGTCCCATTCCGTGATAGATGCGTTCGGTGACAGCGGCGCCCATTTGCTGCATGACGGCTGTGCTTTCCTGTACCCGCGCCAACGGAATATGAAAATCAACATCGCTGCATCCGAGAAAAACCGGCGTGCCATCCATTGCACCCTCGTAATCGCGTGGCGTGTCATCCGGCCCGATGAGACCACCACTGAGCACCGCGACACCACCATAGCGCCGCGCATTGCGGGCCACAAACTCAATCGAGAGACACGCGCCCTGCGAGAATCCGAGCAGGATGACTTTCTCTGCCGGGATACCGGCTTCTACAATCTGCGCGAGTATTTCGCCAAGTTTTGCCAATCCGGACGACAGACCCGGCTCGTTTTGTGCTATCGGCGCGAGAAAGCTGTGCGGATACCATGTATCATTCGCCGCTTGTGGCGCGAGATAAGCGAAGCCGGGCGTATCGATATGCGGAATCAGCGTGAGAATATCCTCAGCACTTGCGCCGCGCCCATGTGTCATAATCATCGCGGCTTTGGCTGCGGATAGTGGTTGACCGGCTGTTAGAACCGGCTGCCTTTGATGTGGCCCCGTGATTTCGTTCGTCATGACGGTGCTCGCCATTTGGGGACGCTAATCGGATGTAGTATGCTTTCGATTTTTTCGCGATGTCCTTCCAACCACGGCGGCAGGCGCAAATTTGTGCCGAGTGCGGCGATCTCTTCATCGTAAGGGAAGCCCGGCCCAAGCGTCGCCAATTCGACGATGTGACCGTCGGGGTCGTTGGTGTAGATGCTCTTGAAGTAGATGCGATCCATCACCGGCGAGACTCGCAACCCGGCTTGGAGCAATTTCTCGCGCCATTCAAGTTGTATCGCTTCATTCTCGACGGCGAAAGCGAAGTGATGTGTCTGTCCGACACCCATTTGTACGGGGCGCGTTTTGGCCGGGTCGCGCTCGAAGTATGTCATAATTGTGCCGGGTTTGCCGCCATCGACACCCCAATACCAATGCGCCGAAGTCGGATCATCGAAGTTCGATGTCCGCTTGACGAGTTGCATCCCCAGCAACTCGCCGTAAAAATGATGTGAGCGCTGAATGTCTGCACCGATGGCTGTGATGTGGTGCATCCCGTTGAGTAGCGCCATCTCTGCATCGATTTCGGGCACGGGGTCGGGCCACGTCAGCGCGGCGATGCGCTCCTCGTCGCGGTTGTTGACAACCATTCCGGCGGGTGGTTCGCGATATTCGCTGCCGAGTTTGTCCGCATCTTCGTCGATTGTCCAGCCGGGACCGTCGGTTGCGATTTCGATGATGGTGCCGTCGGGGTCGTTGAAGTAAATCGAACAGAAGTAGTTACGGTCAAGCGGGCCTTCGACTTCGATATTGAGGTCGGTCAGGCGACGTTTCCATTTGAGCAGATTGTCGTAATCTTTGACGCGCAGGGCGAAGTGATGCGTCCCGCCCATACCGGGACGGCCTTGCGGCGCGTTCGGCCATTCAAAGAATGTAATCGCTGAGCCGGGTGTGCCGATCTCGTCACCGAAGTAGAGATGATAGCTGCCCGGATCATCGAAGTTGACGGTTTTCTTCACGAAACGCAACCCAAGCACTTGCGTATAGAAATCAACCGTCTGCTGTGCGTTTGAGCAACCAAGCGTAATGTGGTGCAAGCCGAGTATGGTCATAGCGTGCCTTTATCGTTGAATTAATCCCGGCAGCAGGGCGTACCATTCGGTTGAGCGCACGACATCATCCAACGGCACTTGATCTAAAACCGTATGGGCGTGGATTTCATCGCCAGGTCCGAAGCCGATACTCGGTATACCGGCTTTGCCCGCCCAATAGATGCCATTTGTCGAGAAGTCCCATTTGCCGGTTGGCAATGGCTCGCCCCACAGCAAACGCCCCGCTTCGACACCGGCTTGCACAAACGGATGGTCTTCGTCATACGCCCAGGCCGGATAAATCTTATCGACGGGGAAGACAAAGCCAGTATAGCTTTCTTCGGCATCGTGTAGAATCTCGACTGTAATATCATTGCGGTCGCCGACGAGATCGCGCAGCCGTTGCAATTCGCCTTCCGCCGTTTCCCCGAATGTCACCCGTCGGTCGATATAAATCGTCGCTTCATCCGGAACGGCGTTGAGACTCGGCGTCTTGACTTCCATGTGCGTCACGGTGATGCGGCCATGCCCCAAAAAGTCGTGGTCGCCGAGTTCCGGCTCAAGATTGCTGATGCGGTCGATGATGGGTACGAGTTTGTAGATCGCATTGTCGCCGAGAAAATTGCTGGCGGCGTGGGCGCTGCGGCCTTTGGCGACGATTTTGAATTCGACGCGGCCTTTATGCCCGCGATAAACTTGCATCTTTGTCGGTTCGCCGATGACGACGAAATCCGGTTTGAGGCCCTCCGTTTCGACCAGAGAATGACAAGCGACGCCATCGTTGCGTTCTTCCATGTTGCCGAAGTAATAACCCGTGAAGCCGTCCAACAAGCCGAGTTCTTTTGCCAATGCGAGGCCGTAAATCATACCCGGCGTGCTGTTCTTTTCGTCACATGCGCCGCGTGCATAAAAGATACCATCTTCTTCCTTGCCAGTGAACGGGTCCCATTGCCACTCATCTGGATTGCCGACG
Source organism: Chloroflexota bacterium (assembly GCA_003695675.1). Classification (GTDB taxonomy): domain Bacteria; phylum Chloroflexota; class Anaerolineae; order Aggregatilineales; family Phototrophicaceae. Next base: position 6,008 of record RFIA01000068.1, on the reverse strand, counting down.
CCAACCGTGTCGATATGGCTGTCATAAAGCAGTTTCGTCGGCCCGTCGCCGATGCGCCCGACGACATTGCCCATGCTGTCCCACCACACCTCATCGAAGCCGAGCTTTTTCATCTCGGCCTCGCAACGTTCGCCAACTTCGCGAATTTGACTGTCGTAACTTGGTATCGCGCACAGCTCTTTGAGGAATTGGATAATCTCGCCGCGTTGTGCTTCTACGCGGGATTTGATTTGGTCGATTGTTTGTTGGTCTGTCATGATTTCTCCCGAAAATAGAACGGATTCAAGGCAAAGGGGCAAAATTGGTCACTCTAACCCCACAAACACATCAATGAAGCGCACGTTCTTGCCTAGCGCGAATGAATGAAATGTCTCACCGACGGCGATGGTACCGACCAGCACGAGTTTGTTCCCCTAACGTTGATAGACATCCATTGAACGGGTCTGTTCGCTGACAATCCAGTATTCGAGTGTGCCGTATTGTTCATAGAGCAGCAATTTCTCAGTTTTGTCCCGTGTGGCGGTACTCGGCGAAAGAATCTCGATGACCAACTCTGGCGCACGGGCGAAATGTTTGCCGTCGATGCTTTTGCACTGTGTGTTTGGTGCAAGCCACACAAGGTCGGGTTCAACAATAATGTCCACATCGCCGAGATGAAAGGCAACTGGCGCATAAAACACCTCACCATCATCGGCCAGAGAAAGTAGCCACTGGTACAACTTTCCGGAAATACGTTGATGATTGATCGTTGGAGGGGGCATGATAACCGTCTCGCCTTCTTCGATGTAGCCAAAAGGATACACTAGGATACCGTGAATCAATTCCATGCGCGTCGTCGTCTCCGGAAGTGCGAAGAATTCCGCCGCCGACATGCGAGTGCCGGGACGCGGTAGGACGATTTGGGTTTGCGGTTGATCGGTCATAAAATTTTCCTCACAACTTCAGCTCAGCATCAAGATGCGTTATTGTTCCACTGTGTAAATCTTGAAATTAAAGATCACACAAACAAATCCACAATCTCAAACTTTTCGACATCGACGAGACCGACATCGGTCAGCTTGAGTTTCGGAATCACTTCAAGCGCCATGAAGCTCATCGCCATGAAGGGATCATTCATCGTCGTGCCGAGTTGTTTCGCGGCGGCGGTGAGCTTGTCGTAATCGGCGCGTACCTGTTCAATCGGCGCTTCGCTCATCAACCCAGCGACAGGCAACGGCAGGGTAGCCAACACCGCATCACCATCGACGACGACGACGAGACCGCCGTCAATATCCACGACGGCTTGTACCGCCCGTTTCATACTCGCGTCATCGACACCGATGACGACGAGATTATGATGGTCGTGCGCGACGGTTCCGGCCAATGCGCCGCGCTTGAGGCCGAAGCCTTTGATGAACGCTTTGCCGATATTGCCCGATGCCCGATGCCGCTCAACGACAGCCATCTTGAGGATGTCGCGTTCGGTGTCGGACACAGCCTGCCCGTCAACAATTTTTGCATCTTCAATGTGATGTTCGGTCACGACTTGCTCATCCGTCCCGCCGATGACGTGGATTTTTGTACCATTCGCCGGAATGCTGAAGTCGAGCGAGTCCATACGCACATTCATCGAACTACGCAAATCAATCGGACGCTGTGGCGGTTTTTCGCTGATCATTTTGCCGTTTTCGGCGACGAGTTTGCCACCGCGAAAAACCATCTCTGCTCGCAAATTTTTGAGATCGCTGAAGACGACCATGTCTGCCCGGCGACCCGGCGCGATGACGCCGTGTTCGCGCAAGCCAAAATATTCCGCCGTGTTGACCGTCCCCATCCGAATCGCGGTCATCGGGTCGATCCCGTGTTCAATCGCCACGCGAATCATATAATCAATCGAACCTTCGTCAAGCAGACTCGCGGGCACGCGGTCGTCTGTACAAAAGCAAATGAAGCGATGATTTTCCGGCGTGACCATCGGCAGCAGCGTGCGTAGATTGTGTGTCGTCGTGCCTTCGCGGATGAATATCGTCAGGCCGAGCCGCAATTTCTCCATCGCTTCTTCGACCGTGACGCACTCGTGCTCGCTCTGAATGCCCGCCGTGATGTATGCATTGAGTTGCTTGCCCGTCACCGCCGGGGCGTGACCGTCCAACACCTTCGCGCCGAAGGTCACAATCTTGTCGAGAATGCCCTCGTCGCTGAAAATCACGCCGGGATAATTCATCATCTCGGCGAGACCGAGCACCCAATCGTGACTCATGAGCGGCGCTAAATCTTCCGCTTCGAGACGGGCGCCACTTGTCTCCATCGTCGTCGCCGGGACGCAGCTCGACGCCATCACGAACATATTGAGCGGGCCGTGCTTCGCCCGCTCCAACATGAAACGGATGCCTTCAAGACCGAGCACATTAGCAATCTCGTGCGGGTCGGTGACGACGGTCGTCACACCATGCGTGAGCACAGCACGGGCAAACTCCGGCGGGGTACACAGGCTGCTTTCGATATGCACATGCGCATCGATAAAACCGGGACAGACATAGCGTCTGCCGACATCCATTTCTTTTTTGGCGTCGTAACCCGTGCCAATGGCGGCGATGTGCGAACCTTGTATGACAATATCAGTGGTGTAAATTTCGCCGGTGATGACATTGACCAACTGCGCATTGCGCAGCGCGAGGTCTGCCGGGCTATCACCGCGTGCGACTTGAATGCGGTCGATGAGACCCATTGTAGGCTCCTTTTTTAGTCGTTTATTAGGCGAGGCCAACGAGTTGCTTGCATGCTTCTGAATCAAGTTCGATGACTTCGATGCCATGCTCTCGCATGAATGCAAGCGAGATATTATTCGGCGGCACTGCGCCGACAATCACCTTCGGAATATTCATGCGGACAATCGCACCGGCGCACATGATACACGGTAGGCCGGTGGCATACATGACCGTGTCGGCATACGAGTCCTGCACTTTGGCATCGCGAATCGCTTCGATTTCAGCGTGGCTCGTTGGGTCGTTATTCTGATGCGTGATGTTGCGCCCCTCACCGATGATGGCCTCGCCACGCACGATGACCGCCCCATACGGTGCGCCGTTCTCATCCCGACTTTGCACAGCGAGTTCATACGCTCGCTGCATAAATTGATCCATACCTGTCAACCTTCCATAGTTGTATCCACAACGCATGACCGGACTGCTCACCCCATTGATTTTCGTATGCGGTCATCACCTTCTCCGTCTTCACTTCCCTGTATGATTGTCCACACATCGGCTTGTAGAAAACCGGCTGCAACACGTTTAGCATACGTTATGTCGCGTCCCATCAACGGTGCATTGCGGATGGATGTCCACGTCGCGTTGTTGTGTAATTCTACTTCATCAATGGCCGCAGCGAAAATAAACTCAATTCGATTTGTTGTCGTGTCTTGCCACAAACCGACCCAGTGCAGTACAGGCAAATGGACGCCATAACCAGCGATGATCTCACGCAATTGTTGCCACGGCGCAGCGCTGCCGTCACACAACACGCACGGGAGTATGTGCGTGCTGTGGTTTGCCACTGTCAATACACGACGATACGATGTGTTGTGAATGACGACGACCGCCCGCACATCAAAGCGCGGCCATTTCGGTTCCGGTTTGCCGCGTAAGCGATTCCACAACCAACGCCGCCGCAGCTTCCAGCGAAGTTGACGCAGCTCATTCGGCGATAAGTCGATGATACGTGGTGGTGGACGGTGGTCTGCGAGTGCGTCGCTCGTGATGATGTCGAGCGGCATCTTCGGCAGCGCATAACGCGGAAAGTAACGATTCTCGCGCGTTTCATCTGTCTTCTGCAACAACTCGCCACCAAGCGGCCACGCTTCGTAGAGCACATTCATCCGCCGAAAAGCGGGCATGAAATACAAACCGACCGGACGCTCGACTTGCACAATCAAACCGGTTTCTTCACGTACCTCGCGCACCACCGCATCGGGCAGATATTCATCTGCATCAAGCCGCCCGCTAGGCAATGCCCACACTTTGAAGTCGCCCCGACACGAGAGCAATATACGGTCGCGGTCGTCTATCACCGCGCACATCACACCGAGACGTAGACCCATCAGGCGCCATCGATTAAAATCTTCGAGAGACGATTGTGCTGCTCAATCAATACCGGCAAATCGACCGTTTGCAACACACCATCTTTGACAACGACGCGGCCATTAATCACCGAGAGATCGACATTTTGCGATTGACAGAACACGAGGCCGCCAACCGGGTCGTGTTGTGCTCCGGCGAAGGCAATCGTATCGATACGATAAGCGACGAAATCCGCCGCCATGCCGGTCGCGAGGACGCCAACATCATCGCGTCCGAGCACTGAGGCGCTGCCGCGTGTCGCGATTGAGAGTGCCTCGCGCCCCGAAAGCGCATCCGGCTCACCACCGACCCGTTGTAGCAGCATCGCCATACGCGCCTCGTTCAGCAGGTGATTGCCATCATTCGACGCCGTGCCATCGACGCCCAAGCCGACTTTGACGCCGGTATCGAGCATTTTGCGTATTGGCGCGATGCCCGACGAAATGCGCATATTCGAGACCGGGCAATGACAAACGCCCGTCCCCGAGCGAGCGAACAACCCGATTTCTGCATCATTGAGTTTGACGCAATGCGCGTGCCACACGTCGTCGCCAATCCAACCGACATCCTCCGCATATTCACCGGGACGTTGCCCGAATGTCTCGCGGCTGAAGATGATGTCGTTGTCATTTTCGGCCAGATGAGTGTGTAGGTGGACGTTGTATTCGCGGGCGAGTTCTGCCGCGTCGCGCATGAGTTCTTGTGTGACGCTAAACGGTGAGCACGGCGCGACGACAATCCGCGTCATGGCGTAGCGTTCGGGGTCATGATAAGTTTCGATGGCACGTTGTGTGTCTTTGAGGATGACATCTTCCTCTTCGACAACGCGGTCGGGTGGTAAACCGCCTTTGCTCTCGCCAAGACTCATCGACCCGCGTGCAGCATGAAAGCGCATCCCAATTTCTTGCGCGGCGCGTATCTCGTCGTCAATAGTGACATCGTTCGGATAGATATATAGATGATCGCTTGATGTCGTACACCCCGAAAGAATCAATTCGGCCATCGCCAACTTCGCCGAGATATACGTCATCTCGCCGGTGAGACCTGCCCATATCGGGTACAGCGTCTTCAACCAGCCGAAGAGTTCGTTGTCCTGCGCCAACACACGAGTCAACGACTGATACATGTGATGATGTGTGTTAATCAAACCAGGGATGACGACATGCCGCGACAAGTCGAAGATTTCATCGGCAGTTTGCGACGGCATCTCGTCGAGCGTGCCGACCGCTTCAATGACACCATCGCGGACAAAAATCGCGCCATTTTTTATCTCAGGGCGCGAGTCATCCATCGTTGCCAGTGTATGAATATTTTTTGCCAACAGCGTAACCATACATGCTCCATGATTATGATGCGTGTGTTACAGATTACAAAAGAGTCGCCCATGTCGCTTTGCGCCATCACAAAGGCATGAAAATGTTGCCGGGCATTGCACGCAAGCCCCAACGGAATTTTCTTTGCGGCGCTGCGTCTCTGCGTTGAATAGGTTCGATTTCTTTGCGACTTTTGCAGTTCAATAATCGTTTTAATTTTCGGCGAGTGTAACACGCGCTTGCCACGCCTTCAACCCAACGCGAATGATTACGATTGGCTCTTGCCTGCGATGTTCCACGCGGCTTTGACGGTGTTTTGCAGCAGCATCGTAATCGTCATCGGGCCGACACCGCCGGGCACTTTTGTTATCGCGCCGACGACTTCTTTGGCCGCCTCGAAATCGACATCGCCGACGAAACGATAGCCTTTTTCTGTGGTCGGGTCGTCAATTTTGTTCGTGCCGACATCAATCACAATGGCGCCCGGTTTCAGCCAATCCCCCTGCACATAATTCGGGCGGCCAATCGCTGCGATGACAATATCAGCATTGCGCACATAAGCGGGCAAGTCTTTCGTGCGGCTGTGTGTGATCGTGACGGT
>RFIA01000067.1 GCA_003695675.1 Chloroflexota bacterium | reverse complement strand
TTGTCGTATGCTAACCATCAGATGGCCTCCGTGGTTGGTTTGGCTTTCACCTTAACTATGCCACGTTTGCCATCTTTTTGCCTTATCCGTACTGTATTGAGGCCGGGGGGTGAGGTTGGAAGGCATTCATCTTTAAGTTGATGCCTAAGACGCGCCGCGTCGCCCCGACAATCTGCGTTGAATCTTTGCTTTTCTTGGCGCTCTTGGCGTCTTAGCGATTCAATCCCTCTTATAGCCGCAATTCTAGCCGCAATTCGTCAACGATTGTGTTACAATTCTGTGGCAACTTGTCAGCACGACAATGACGATATTTCTTATGGACAACTTGGCAACTCGACTATGCTTGAACTCAACCATGTTTCACGACACTTCGGCGGTTTACAGGCGCTCCACAACGTCAACATGACCGTGCCGGAAAACAAAGTCGTCGGCCTCATCGGGCCAAATGGCGCGGGCAAGACGACACTCATCAACAACATCAGCGGCCTCGACCACCCGACAAGCGGTACAATCAGCTTCATCGACCAACGCATCGACACCGCGCCGCCGCATCGCATCACGCAACTCGGCATCGCTCGCACCTATCAAAATATTCGCCTTTTCGGTGAGATGAGCGTGCTCGAAAATTTGCTCATTGGGCAGCATGGGCGTGGCAGCGCAACGATGTTCGACGCGCTGGTCTTTTCGTCGCGTTATCGTCGCGAAGAACGCACCCTGCGCGACAATGCAGAGCAACTGCTTGAGCGCTTCAATTTGACCGCGATGATGCACGCCAAAGCCGGTAACCTGCCGTATGGCGACCAACGCCGCCTCGAAATGGCGCGGGCACTCGCGACCGACCCGAAGCTCATCTTGCTCGATGAGCCGACGGCGGGCATGAATCCAATCGAGACGGAAGAACTCGGCGAGCAAATCGTCCGGCTGCGAGAAGACGGCCTCACCGTGCTCGTGATTGAACACGACATGTCGCTGATTCATCAAACTTGCGATGAAGTCTATGTGCTCAATTTCGGGCAAATCATCGCGCACGGCACACCGGACGAGATCAAACATAACCCGGCTGTGATTGAAGCCTATCTCGGCGAAGATGATGAATGATAGCGACCATTGCAAAAACGCCAAGAACGCCGAGCTTTTCTCAGCACGTTTCGCGGTTGAATGTTGAATAATGATTTGCTGCTTGTGCATTTCTGTGGTTCAATCAATAAAGTGACCTTCGGTGAGTATTTGGAAAATAATTGGAACGACTCAACCATCAAGAGCGTCAAGAAAAGCGCGATGCGTCAGAAATATCGGTGCATGTAGGGGCGGTTCGCGAACCCCCTACGGAAAACACGCAACGTGTTCATCATCGTGCAACCTTTATCACCTCTTTGCGTTCTTTGCGTCTTTGCGGTTTTTAAATTATTTTCCAGATTCTACAATAAACAATTCGTGCGGTGATGGGAGAATCTGATGAGCGGTGATGCAGCAGACTACACCAACCTGTCATCTAGCGGCCAACACGCGGCGCTCGCCCCATTTGCCGGGCGCGAGGCGGCGCGTACCTATCTCTATCAACGCTTGACCGATACGCAGCATCGGCACGGCATCACGATTGTTGGCGCACGTGGCAGCGGCAAATCGGCGCTGTTGGCGAATTTCGATTCGTTTTTCGACGAAGCCTTCATCAGCGTGATGCTGCCGCTCAAAGCAATGACGCAGCTCGACGAAGTGACGCTGCTCGTCGAGATGACTCGACGCGCGGCGTTACCGATGGTGCAGCGCCAATTCTCGCTCGAACGCATCCCCCCCGCGCCCGAAAGCGACACCACGTTACGCGCATGGTTCGAGGATGATTATCTGCCGATTGTGAGCGCCATCATCCGCCCGCATCGGCGGCTCGTCTTTTTGTTGGATGATGTTGATGTGTTGATCGATGCCATCGCCGACCAGCAACTGCCGCAAGATTTCATCAACTTTTTGCAACGGATGCTGGCCCAATTTGAGCAATTGCAACTCGTCGTGACGATTGACACGAGCCGCGAAGCTGAGCTGGACAAATTGTCGCCGCTCGTCAACCCAACCGACACCTTCCGCTTGGGGCATCTCACCGCCGAAGCAACCGCCAAATTGTTGCGCCTGCGTGAAGGCGAAGAGGCGGCCTACAAAATCACAGACGAGGCGATACGCATGGTGTATGCGGCCACCGGTGGCGAACCCCAAATCACGCAGCGGATGAATGCGAAGTTATATGAATGCTACCGCAACGGGCGCTTTACGCTGACTGCCGATGATGTCCGGGCGATTACACCGCACGTTTACGCGGCGCACGAAGCCGATTTTCGCCATAGTTGGGAGCAGATGTCGCGCAATGAACATCTCGTCCTCGTCGCGTTGACGAGTTTGATTTACGACAATCCGCTCAAAGCCGTGACCGACGATGCGATTGCCGATTGGCTCATCGAAAGCGATTATCTGCTCGACCGCACGGCGGTCAAAGCGGCGCTGCGCAGTCTTGAATACCGCGAAGTTGTCCATAACGACAACGGCCTGAAGATTACCGCGTCGTTGATGCAAAAGTGGTTGATGGAGAACGCGCAGGTCAAAGAGGGGGCAGCGCCACAACACGACACCCTGCTGATGAATTCGCGTTGGATGCTGCCCGCGATTATACTCGTTGTGCTGCTCGTCATCGCGCTCATTCTAGTCATCACCGGCAGCGATGCCTCGCCGGTCAATGACGCCGCGCCAACGGTGACCCTCGCGCCGTGAGTTCATGCAGCACAAGCGTCACAAACGTGCGGGGCGTGTCGATGCGGCCTATGACGGCAACGCGCCTTCAAAGATGTCGATGCTGCCGACGAGGACGCCGAGTTGCTCGATTTGTCGCAAACCGCATTCGTCTTCTAGGCCTTCGATATTGCCATTTTCGTTGATGTCTACACCCTCGATAATTTCAATCGCAGTGTCGCGGGCGGCTTCGGCCATCGGCAACATGGCCGCCGTGTCGTCCGCCACGACGAGTTCGCGATGAATCGCCAACACTTCGTCGATACGTTGGCGTGTGTTGTCGATGCACGGGAAGATGAGTTCGATTTGTCGCTCGACCGACGGCGTGGCTTCCGGCGCGTTCAACACGGCGACGAGTTGTTCCTCAATGAATTCCAACGGACGGATCACCCCATACTCGCGTCCCGGATTAGAACCGCTGCCGCTGCCATCGTAATCATCCTCCGTGCCGAGATAAATATTGATGACGTGTTCGGCATGGGTGTGCATACCGCCGACACTGCCGCGATCCGCCGAATTGAAGGCGTTGTTCGCGTGTGACTTGCCGATGTCGGCTTCGGCAAGCGCACTTGCCAGCAAACTGTCTTCCCCGTCGAGACCATTCGGCGACATGACCAAAATTTCGCGCAGCGCAGTCGTCAACTCAAGCGGCACACGACCGCTATAAACCGTCGGCCCGGCGGGCGTCAGTGTAAACTCATCCTCTAGCGTGATGCTGACGGCGTTGTACAAGGCGGGCAGTGTGCGTCCTTCGGGGTCGGTGTATGTCGTCACACCATTGCCGAGTGCATCGACGAATACTTCGCCGACCGGCAACACACTGTTATCTTCCGTGTTCAGCAACCACGCGACGTACACTTGATCATCGTCCGGCGGTTGCAAGTCGTTGACCCGGATATTGACTCGGTCGCCGGGATGGGTGTCGCTCGTAAATGTCACTTGTCCAAAGGTCGGCACATCGGACGCAGGGGGCACATCGTTCGCCGCGACCAAAGTCGGCGTTTGTGGCGCTGTTTGTTGTTCGGGCTGCGCGTCGGGTTCACCGGCAGGCGATTCGTCAGCACTGTCGCCGACGGTATTCAACGCCAACAACGCGACGATAGCGACCAGCAGCGCGATCACGACAAAACCGGCGGCAAGAATCCAGCGCGTCGTCCCCGCTTTGAGGATGACGGCCGTTTCACCAGACGGCAACGTCGCGCTCGAAATGGGTCCGGTTTGTGGTTGGGGTAGCTCTCGCGTGCCGAAGTCGTCGTGCGGTGTTGCCTGTGCTTCGGCAGCCGACGCCGGTAATGTCCCCGCATCACGAATCGCTCGCGAGAATTGCTCGGCAAATGCGAGCGCCGTTGCATAACGCGCTTGCGGCTCTTTCGCCATCACGCGATAGATGACATCTTCCAAAGCGCGTGGCAAATGGACGGCGCTGTCGAGAATATTCGGCACCGGGTCTTGTACATGCTTGAGCACAACTTGTATC
>RFIA01000066.1 GCA_003695675.1 Chloroflexota bacterium | reverse complement strand
TGCCCTCCAACAGCCTGCTGAAGCAGGCTTGGTATTTCGGTAGCCGGATGGCTTTTAGCCTCTGGCGACACACAGCGCTTGAGCCATCATTGAGCCATACTTAAATACCTACCCTTGTAAACCCCTGTATCCCCTCCCCGTGTACGGGGAGGGGACTTGTACGGCGACGTTTCGCCTTTTCTCCCCCTCTCTGCGTGCGGAGAGGGGGCCGGGGGGTGAGGTTTTTGTTGAAAACAGTCTCCACGCTATCTGCTGAGTAGTTACAAAGTGATTAAAAACGGAAACGTCGCGCATGGAGGCCGGTCGCGCCACTCGGACGGGTATCACGCACGGTTTCGATTTGAGGCGTGCCATTGGCCTCGACCGCCCGCACCCTGAAGACATGTCGCCCTTCAGAAAATGGCCAATCAAAACGCCATAAGACCCACGACGCATCCGACATTGGGGAACGCACCTCGGCTTGCTGCCATTCGCCGTCGTCGATGCGGATTTCAACCCGACCGATGCCGCGCGTGCTGGCGTGTGCCATACCGCCAACGGGGACAAATGTTTGTCCATCTTGCTCAAACGTATCTTGGACGGCCACCGTGTCAATGACTGAAGTCGTCAACATCGTCGCAATCGGATCCCATCCACGACGCACCCAATACCCCTCTTCCCAATCATCGACGAATTCAATTTCAGTGATCCATTTCGGTTGCTTCATGCCGAAAACACCCGGCACATAAACCCGCAGGGGGAAGCCATGCGCATTCGAAAGCGGCACGCCGTCCCATGCGTAACACAACATCACCCGTTCATCGCGTTCAATCGTACTGCGGGCGAGGATTTCGTCGAAGCCGTCAACCGATGTGATGCGCAGATGCGTCCCCGTGGCCATCGGCTGCACATCGGCGAGCAAATCTTGCATACGCAGCCCCGTCCAACGTTGCGTGCCGATTAAATCGCCGCCGATGGGATTAGAGATACAAGCCATGGTGATAAATTCGTGAATCGGTTCGTAATTATTGCGCAGTTCGTCCAATGTCAGTTCCATTGGATTTTCAACAAGGCCGCTGATCCGCAGTGTCCAATCCGCCTCGTTGATAACCGGCGGGGATAGATTGATGTCGATGCGATAATGTTGTTCGAGCGGCGTGAATTCCGGTCGCGTACCCGGCGCGGGGATGAGGGGATCGTCAGCATTGGGCAACGGATTCTCGGCAGACCACAGAGTCAACCCACGCGATTCAAGCTCTTCGGCGGAGAAATCGTTGCCCGCGCTGTTGACGGCCATCATGCGACTCAAGCCGGCGCCGACGACAGTGATGGTCGCTGCCGCGCCACCGACGCGCACGAGAAATTGTCGCCGGTCAACGAGTTCGACGGCGGTGCGCGGTTTCGCCGGGACAGGCTCACTTGTTTCGGATTGTTCCGTCGCCGGTGTGTCGTCGTCTGCTGCTGCCGGTTCGGGATCGAGATAAGTGAGTTCATCAAAGATGCGGCTGTGTGCTATCCCCCAACCGATGAAGACGAGAATAGTCCATGCTGCGCCGATGACCGGGTCGGCTGTTGCGGTTTGATTGCGGGCGAAGCTAATCAACAATAACGGTATACCGATGAGTAATCCCATGATGATGCCAGGGGTATCACGGTCGTCGATATAATGCCGGTTCATGAAAGCGAAGAAAATCACACTACTGAGCACACCAAGCAAGAGGAAGACACCATACGCCAAGACTTGCTCGCCAATTTTAGCGGCGGTGTCGGTTTGGCCGAGATCAAATGTGTGAATGATGTCTACGATTAAATCAATGCCGAACGTCACCAACGCGCCCGGCAACAATTGTGCCGCCCAATCAAACAGATCAAATGGAATCACCGGCAAGCCGAACAATTCATCACCAGCAGCGAAAATCGCGATCAAAGGTGTCGTCAATAACAAGCCAATGAGAATCCCGGTTGTTGTATTGGGTCGATTAAGTTTCCCCATAAGAACTATTCTCCCACTTCACATCCATATACTTCACATTCACATACAACATCCTATTATTCAGGACTTACGCAGTTCAGAAATCACGAGGCAGCCAGAGAATAAATGCTCCGCACGTAGACATAGCGGTTTCCGCACGTAGACATAGCGGTTTCCGGCTGCCACAAAGCCAAGTGCCCTGACGGGTACTGCAATGTGATTGCATCCCTTTCAATAACCCCTTGCGTGGGTTTGGTATTCCGGTAGCCAGATGTTTGAACATCTAGTGGCACGATGCAAGATACTCGATTGCGTAAGTCCTAACCCTATTATTTTACGCCGAAAGTCTTGCTAAATGATTAACAAATGCTGTGATTATTCAGCTGCCATATCTTTACTTGGGATTTGACGCATCAAGGCGTACAATCTGTACGTGTCAATTATACGCACTTATCGGGAATTTAGATGTTTATTGTCGATGCGCATCAAGATATTGCCTACAATCATGTTTGCTTCGGGCGCGATTACCGACGTGCTGTTTATCAGACTCGTCGGCTCGAAGCGCAAAACGGTATCGTCACGCCGGGCAGCGCAACACTCGGCTTGCCGGACGCCATCTTGGGTCGCGTCGCGATTGTCTTTGCGACGTTGTTTGTCTCGCCACGGGGGGTATGGCAGCCGAAATGGGATGAACCTGTCTACAGCGATGCCCGCGAGGCGTATCGCCATGCCTTGCGCCAAATCGATTATTATCATCGCCTCGCCGATGAAAGCGACCGCCTGATGCTACTGCAAACACAGGCCGACCTCGATGCGGTGCTCGAAACATGGGACGACGAGAGCGACATCACACAACACAAGCAGGGTCTTGCCATTTTAATGGAAGGCGCAGACCCCATCATCGAACCGAAACAATTTGAAGAATGGTATGAGCGCGGTGTTCGTATCGTCGGCCTCGCATGGTCGCAGACTCGTTACAGCGCCGGGACGGGCGACCCGGGTCGATTGACGAGTCTCGGTCATGAATTGCTCGATGTGCTCGCCGACTTCAACGCCGTGTTGGACTTGTCGCACAGCGCCGAAGAAGCCTTCTTAGAAGCGCTCGACCGGTATGACGGGCCGATTATCGCCAGCCACAGCAACCCGCGAAAATTTTGTGACAGCGACCGCCATCTGTCGGACGATATGATTCGGCGTCTTGCGGAACGTGATGGTGTGATGGGCATCGTGATGTACAATCGTTTCCTCGACCCACGTTGGGCGCCGGGCAACTCGAAGACAACCGTGCCCACATTGACTGTCGTCGATGCGATTGATTATGTGTGTCAATTGCTCGGCAGCGCCGCACACGTCGGTCTCGGCAGCGATTTTGACGGCGGCTTCGGCGCCGAGAGCATCCCGGCGGGGTTCGACACTGTGACGAATTTGTGGTCGTTGGGGGCGCTCTTGCGTGAGCGCGGGTATCAAGAGGCGGACATCGCGGCTATTCTCGGCGGCAACATGCTGCGCAAATTGCGCGAGAGCTTGCCGGATTGAATATAACCATCAGTTTGAACATAAAATTTTGACGCCGCATTGAGAGAATTTTATGGCGCGTGTTGCACAATTTGGTATCGCACTCGGCGCGTTGGGTATCATGCTCACATTGATGGGCTTGTTTCCTGGCATGACCGGCATTCAACCGACGCTCGGTTTTGGCGTCTTGCAAATTGTCACGATTCTTACCGGTCTCGGATTTCTTTTGTTGGGTGCGATTATCTATGTGAAATTCACCTTTTATGTTGCGCAGCCGTCGAACCTCGCGCAGCAAATCGGTCTGCGATTGGCCTTCACCGGTTATATTTTCTCGTCGCTTGCGGGCTTGGCCGATGTGCTCGGCTTCGGTTCGCACACCGCCGGAGAAGTGATTTTGCTGGGCCCGTTGCAGGCTAGCGGCATCATCGGCGGCTTTGTCGTTTCATCGTTGGGGATTCTGCTCTACGCCGTCAGTGGCGATGCTGCCGACGCCGACGACGATGCGGCATGACGAGCAAAAATACTGCCGGGCGCGTTGACCTCATGCGTCATCATCGGCGGATTTTGTCTCCGACGTGGCTTCGACTTCTGGTGAGCGATTGGCTTGTGTTTCTATGGGGATTGTGTCCGGCGCGAAACTGGTGTGTGTGGTCGAAGGCGGACCCGACGGGGAATTCGTCTCGGCAATTGATGATGGGGCGGGGGCGACGTCGGCTTCGTTTATCGTCGCTACCGGATGCGTCAAAGTGTTTTGCGTCAGCGACGAATTGCTCTGCGCACTAATCATATACACGAGAATCCCAGTCAAGTCTTCTTGGAGGCGTTTGCGATACGCTTTGTTGGACTCGCCGGGACGCTGCCCATAGAGCGAATATTCATAAATTTCGTGGATGAGTTTGCCAACGACCGTCATCTCCGGTTCCCAATGGTCAATTTGCTGCCATTGCCTGTGGACGCACTGATACAACTCGAAGACTATCCGCACTTCGCCGTGTTCGCCTTCAAAGCGAATATCCAACGCAATCGGCAGCATCGCATAGCGCTTATTAATTTTCTTTTTGAAGGCTTTCATCAACCCCTTAGCAATCGGACGCACCCGTTTGGTGAGTTTTTCATAATCATCGTGTTGGTATTTGTGCGCGACTTTGTTGAGACGCTTGACAATTTTGGGCGACGCAATCACTTGACTCGGCGCGATGCGGCCATAACGATCATACGAACTCATCCGGACTGCCGCGATACGCCATCCGTTCAAATGTTGTCCGTCGATACCTTGCAGCAATTTGCGGATGTGGGGG
The DNA here is from genome assembly GCA_003695675.1 of Chloroflexota bacterium. Taxonomy (GTDB): domain Bacteria; phylum Chloroflexota; class Anaerolineae; order Aggregatilineales; family Phototrophicaceae. The sequence continues at coordinate 17,973 of RFIA01000066.1, read as the reverse complement.
TTGTTCTCGGCGCAATTTGCGGGCAACGCATTGTTTCGCGCGGTTCGTTGCCACAGATGTCGCCTGCCGGAAACGCTGTTCGGGTCAACATACGGCATGTCGGCATACGGCGGCTGCCACACGCCAAATGTCGGCGTGCGGCGGAAGATCAAGCGTAAAATGATGATTGCGAGCAATATGAGGATGATGACGCCGCCGCCGACACCCGCAATGACGGCACGCTGTGTCGGGTCTGTCGTGTCGATTTCAAACGGCAGCGAGTCGATCAAATTTTGTGGGAAGCCGGTCGATGGCGATGGGGGCGCTGTCGGTTGCGGCGTTTCGGGTTGTGTGGTTTCGGGCTGGGTTGTGTTGGGTATGCCCGGCACCTCGATGCTGATTTGTGCGAAATTGTTGCGTATCGTGTTGCTACCCGACGCTTCGACTTCATCGATACCCACGGCGGCGCGTAACGATTGCACGCTGCCCGGCGGTAGTTGATTGACTGCAATCGGCAGATGAACGGTGACAATCTCTGTCGCTTGCAAAGGGGGGATTGTGTCCTGTGCGATAGTTTCGCCGCTTTGAATGATGATGAGATCGACGGTTGCCGGTATCGTCGCCGTTGCGCCGGTATTTTGCACTTCAAATTCAACGGTGATGGTCGTCCCGTCATTCTCAAGACGACTGCGAATATTCCGTATGCCGTAATCCGGATTCGGTGTTTGTTGAGCGCTCACCGCTGAAAAGACAAATACGAATAATGCGCTCAATACGATTCGTGCGAAAAAATGAAAACCCCTCGCCATGAGTCACCTTCAATGTGCATGATGATGGCACTGTTCCCTACTTCTGTAATGATATGCCGATTAGGTCATCTTTCCAAGTTGTTTTAGACGACAGTTTTTTGCGCAAGGATGCTCTCTTGAAAATAAAACGATTCAACCGCAAAGGCACAAAGATGGCAAAGTAAAAAGTAAAGAGGAAAATCGCTGTGTCCGCTGCGTCTCTACGGGTCAAATATTTTCATGAGAATTTCATATTTTGTCGCGCCATGTCGATTTGATGTGCATGAACATGGCCGGGGAGGTGGCGAAAGTTATAATTCCTTCAGATTTACAAATAACATTTGGCAAGGGCACATCTCTTGACTATAATGTGGTTAGCGAAAGTATCTATGTGATTAAGTTTAGCATTGATAGACATCTGTCAGCCAATCAGAGAATATTGACGATGCAAACGTGTTTATACTGTGTTCACGAAAATATCGAGGGAATGTTGTATTGTGAGAATTGTGGCAGCACCCTCTATCGAAATCGCGATGGCAACACCAACAGCAAATTTCATGCGGATGAGCGCACCATGCTGCGAGATTTCGTGCAGGGCATCAATCGTCTTAATGAAAAGCAGCGGGCATCGCTTTATCTGCGCAATGGGGATTACCCAATCGAAGTGCCGGATACACGACAAGTCATTCTCGGTCGTATGGGGACGAAAAATCTGCCATCGCCGGACATTGACCTGACACCCTATGGCGCGTATGAACACGGCGTTTCGCGCCATCATGCGGCGCTGATTCATCGTGGGAATCAGATATTCATCAAAGACCTGAACAGCAGACATGGCACATTCCTCAATGGACAGCGTCTCGCCCCACTCAAAAGCTATGTCCTTCGCGATGGTGACGAAATTCATTTTGCCGGTGTTGTTGCCCACATCTATTTCGAGAATTAGCTGAAAATTTGCTCGGTAATGACAGTTGGCATAAAGCATCAAAACAGTTAGAATATGGTTTGTATGCGAGTTGCGTTTTGGTGTATTTGCCTATCTGCATGATTAGAGTTGAGGCATCGTTCGATGAAAACTTGTGTCGAATGTGGACACGACAATGTGGTTGGTGTCTTCTTTTGTGAAGATTGTGGGACTCCGTTTTATCAAAGTGGCGGTGGTGGCGGTAGTGGCGCAGTGACACTCCAGACTATAGACGCTAACACACGCCAACTTTTGCGAAAAAACTTTGAAGGAACGACGCTTTTATCGCCCGAACAAGATGTTCTTTTGCATTTTCCCAAGAATCCGGAACCGGTCATCCTCCCTCCACTAAAACAAGTTGTCTTCGGACGCAGCACAAAAGATCACAACACAAATCCGCATTTTGATTTGACAGAATACGGCGCGTATCGCTATGGTGTGTCTCGTTTGCACGCTGTCATCCAACGCGAGGAAGAGCAATTGGTGTTGGTGGATCTCCGCAGTACCAATGGTACCTATCTCAATGGAGAACGTCTCGCCCCGCATGAAAGCCGTATTGTGCGCAACGGCGACCAAATCAGTTTCGGCAAATTGTTGATGTACGTTTACTTTCAGTGACGCACGTGACGAATATGCCACTTGATTATCTCTCTGGCGACCCGTTACTCACACAAGCGCATATTCTCGCTTTTGGACACAACAAAAAAGGCCGAACCGAAACGACCCCACTCGCGACCGCATTGCTCGACCGTTACCCGGCAGCCCTAGCAAACTATGCACGGCAATGTCGTAAAGGCCGCATCAAAAGCGGGATGTTGTGGATGTGGCATGACGCACAACCGATACTCGCCGCGCTCGTCGTCCGCGACTCGGCTGTCGGCGCGACGCGCCTGCGCAATATTGAAGCCGTCGCGATGACGATTGCCCGCGATTATCTCGCATACGATTTCAAAAGTATCGCCATCGCCCCGCTCGGCACAACAGAAGAATGGCTCTACATCAAACCGGTGCTTGACCATTGGCTTGCCGATATACCCATACCGATTATAGTTTACGAAAACTATCTCCCCGGTGTCGCGGCAGAAACATCCTAATCGCAGCACAATGCGACCCGCTACACACGCCCATAAACACATTGCCGAATGGCTTCTCTCCGCCTGCATGAAGATGGCATGAAGATAAGAAACTGTTAAATGTTTGGCGCGTAACCGCACTATCATGATACGATAGGTATGCTCATCCGGCAGTGTTGGATGGGTGGGCAATATCCGCAATAATTCTGAGTATTTATGGTGTGTGAAGCGGTACAATGTTGAAGTGGTTTGTATTACTCACAGTGAGCAGTTTGATGATGTCGCCGGTTGTCGTCTATGCGTTTCAGTCGGAAGAGGTGGACAATACACCAAATCCACGCTTCATGTTCGATGGCGAGTACGAAGTGACTGCCGATGGTGATGTCTATCATTTGGCGTTGGAAACCAGCACGACGCGGTTGACTGTCGATTCCCCCGAAGGATGGACTTATCATCTGACAGAATTTGGCGTCATGTTCAGTGAAGGGCAAGAGCGAGATTTTCAGAATCGCAACAATGTCTTCGACAGCTTCACCGTGCATCTATTCGTCCCGCCGGTCGATTATTTCGCCGAGTATACCCTGCCCGATGCGGCTACGACCAATCTCGCATTTTCTGTGCTCGATTATGTGCGCAACCGCCCTAGCTTAGTCGGCGATGCACTCGTCAGCGAACCGGTTGCTTTTGAGTGGGAAGGTCATGAAGCAGCATACTACCTGCTCAACAGCCAAGATGGCAGCCTGACGCTGTTGTTCGCGGTTGAAGCCCCGGACTCGAATCAATTGCTCGTGTCGAATATCACGGCGCCCGCGTCCGAAATGGAACACATCCGCGATGTGCTGCCACATATTCTCGATACGCTGACGATCAATGGCTTGCAGTTTGACGCCAGCTTGCTCAATGTCTTCCCCGACCCACTCGTCTTCCCCGGCTATGACGTGCAACAACGCTCGCCGTTAGAAGACAACGATGGGGATGCAATCGCTGCCCGCGCTCCAGAAAATCCTTCAGAAAACCCTTAAGGGAAAAACTTTTCTATCCGTCCGGGTTGGGGATAGCGTGCCCACCGCCTGGCAACGGTGTGATGGTCGGCAGAGGCACAGGGGGCGGCGGCACATCGAAGTCGATGGGCAAAGCCTCGAATGCGGCGCGTGTGTCGAGTGTTATCAACGCCACCCAACCTTCCAACCCATTGACATTGACTTTGACCCACGGGCTGTAGGGGCTGCGGGCGACGACCCGCACCTGTGTGCCTTCTGGTAATGTCGTGATGACGCCAAAGCTCAACGCCGGGCCGATGCGCAAATTGACGCCCGCCGGTGATTGCACAATGCCTTGATTGGCGAGCGTGCCGAAACGCTGCGGTGGGTTGGGCGTTTCTTCATAAACGGCTTGAATCTCCCCGACTTGTTGGACGAGCAATTCAGCGAACATCCAGCCGGTTTGCCCATTGTTGAGGCGCACATGATACCAGTCATGTGCTGGGTTGACCCCAAGCACACTGATGATTTCACCAGCGGGGACAGCCGCCAACAATGCCGAATTGACATCGGGGGCGGCACGCAAATTCACCTGACCTTGTGTGGCGACATAACCAGGTTGTGGCAATGTCACCGGGCGGTCGAGCAAGGCAACCGGCAAATTTTCAATCAGGCTGCGGTCAAGTGGGACGGGGTCGGTCGGTATGCCGACCGGCAGCGAGAAATCGTCGGGATTGTAGGGCACGCTTAGTTGATGGCCCGTCAGCAACTGCCGCTCTTGGCCGAGCGCAATCAACCGCGCTTGGCCAGAAAGCATCACGAACAAGGTTTCCGCCTCCCGCGTGCGAATCATCAATGTGCCGTCGGTCGCCAACGAAACGCCGTTGATGACGATGCGACTCGATTGATTGGGCGGCGCTTGCAAAAGCAGCGAGTCTTCCGGCTCGGTTGTGCATGTCGTAGGGGTATCGGGCGCCGTTTGCACGATCATGGACTGCCATGCCGCGAAGTCTGGCGGGGCGACATCGCGCACCATGACGTCGCCAATCAGCAGGCCAGTGATTTGCATCGGCGGCGGCAAGCGCAGCCACGCGACTCCACCGCTGCCCGTGTTGGCTTGTAACGGATCGGTGTGCAAGGCATCGACGACGCCGACTTCAACCAGCGAACCAATCGGCGCCACGGCGTTGCTGACGGGGCCGACCGGTTCCACCTGTGGCGGGACGCCGCCGTTGCAGATGAATCCTTGCGGCCCGTTGATGCAGGCGTCGCTGGCCGATGTCCACAATAATTCGAGACCTGAATTGCACAGCGCTTGATTTTGCTCGGCGACTTCCTGCTGCGCGGTGACAAACGCCACCGTGCCGATGAATATCAACACACTCACCCCAACGAAAATGATTCCACGAACTGGCATAACGGGATTATTCCTGCTTGATGTCTTTCATGGTTTTGCGATGAGGCCTGATTGTACCAGACAATCGACAAGATGATGAATGGGCAGCCATACGCGAAACGCTCGCGCTGCCGCCTACCAACATCAGATATTTGATCTCGATTTATCGCGGCATGTCATCAATATGGTATACTTCATGGATATTCTTTGAAAGCATTGACAACTGGAGAACATATCATGGCAAATATGCGCTGGGGCATTTTGGGCACAGGGTTGATCGCTGGGTTATTCGCTGAGGGCTTGTCCGCCGTCGATGATGCTGACATCGCCGCCGTCGGGTCACGCACGCAGCAAAATGCAGACACATTCGGCGACCGATGGCATGTCCCCAATCGTCACGCGAGTTATGAAGCGCTCGCCAACGACCCCGATGTCGATGTCATCTACATCGCGACGCCACATCCTTTTCATTATGAAAATGCGCTGCTGTGCTTGAATGCCGGTAAGCACGTTCTCATCGAAAAGCCTTTCGCCATGAATGCGCGGCAGGCCAAAGAAATCATCGACCTCGCACGCTCGAAAAATTTATTCGCGATGGAAGCGATGTGGACGCGCTTCGTCCCGGCGATTGTCAAAGTGCGCGAGTGGATTGCTGCGGGTAAAATCGGCGATGTGTGTATGGTACGGGCGTCGCTGTCGTTCCGCGCCCCGTTCGACCCGACGCATCGTCTCTTCGCGCCGGAACTCGGCGGCGGCGCCCTGTTGGATGTCGGCATTTACCCAATCTCGTTCGCCTATATGCTTCTCGGTGCGCCGCAAAAGGTGGCGAGCACCGCTTATCTCGGCGAGACCGGCACCGATGATTATTCGTCGTATCTGTTCACCTACGACGGCGGCAAAATCGCGCAGTTGTGGTCGGGCGTGCATTTGAGCGTCCCGGTGGAAGCGCAAATCTTCGGCACGGAGGGCTTCATCCACATCGAACAACCGTGGATTAACCCGCGTGTCATCAAACTCGTGACCGGCGTCGCGCCCGGCGTCGAGTTCATGATTCCGTTCGATGGCAATCTGTATGATGAGCAAATTGTGCATGTCCCGACGACCGGCAACGGTTATAATTACGAAGCGATGGAAGTCGCCGACTGCATCCGCGCCGGTAAAGGCGAGAGCGACATCATGCCGTTGGACGAAACGCTCGCCATCATGCAGACGATGGACGCTATGCGTGCCGAGTGGGGTTTGGCTTACGCGAATGAGTAATCGGTTATAGAATAGAACACGCAATGAATCGCAAAGGAGGGGGCGATGGTCACACAAGCATTACAGGCACAAAGTTTGCATCATGACGAGTTGATGGCAAAACCGAATGTGATTGGGGTGGGGGTTGGCTACAAAGAGTCGAATGGTGTCATGACGGACGAAATCGCCGTTGTGACTCTCGTCCAACAAAAGAAACCGCTAGCCGCGCTGTCCGCCGAAGAAATTATCCCCCGCGAACTCGACGGCATGAAGACCGATGTCTATGAAGTTGGGTATATTCGCGCCCTCAACGAACAACGCGGGCGTTTTCGGCCTGTGCCCGGCGGTGTCAGCATCGGGCATTACAAAGTCACGGCGGGTACACTTGGCGTCGTCGTCAAAGACCGCACGACTGGCGAAAAGTTGCTCTTGTCGAATAATCATGTGTTGGCGAATTCCAACGACGCCCAAGCCGGTGACGCAATTTTGCAACCGGCTGCGCTCGACGGTGGGCAAAATCCGGGCGATATGGTCGCGCGTTTAGAGCGATTCGTCCGGCTGCGCTATGTCGGCGAAGATGCGCCCGCGCCGACACCCGTCCCCGTCCCCACCGATCCGACTCCACCACCGCCGACCGCGCCGCAAGGTTGCGACTTCGCTGAAGTTTTGGTGGCGTTCACCAACGCGCTGCTCTCGCTTTCAGGTTCGCAAAAAACAGCCGTCACGCAACAAAAAGTGAGCGCTTCGTCGGCAAGCGCAGCCGCCGTCAGCAGCGCGACATGGCCCGGTTACATCGGCGCACAAGCCGTCAGCAACGAAGTCGACTGCGCCGTAGCACGCCCGCTTGACCCGAATCAATTCATCCACGATATTCGTCACATCGGGCAGATTACCGGGACGAAACCGGCGGCGCTTGGTATGCAAGTGCGCAAAAGTGGCCGTACAACCGACTTCACACAAGGTACGGTCACGTTGCTAAACGCAACCGTCAATGTCGCCTACGGGCCGCATACCGCACAATTCAGGGGGCAAATCATCACCACGGTGATGAGTGCAGGCGGCGACTCGGGTTCGTTGATTGTCGATGCCAATGAGAATAAGGCGGTCGGGTTGTTATTCGCCGGCTCGGAGTCGGCGACGATTTTTAACCCGATTGATTGGGTGATGAACGCGCTGAACATCACATTTTAGGATGAGTATCTCACAGCAAGCAAGAAATTGGCAATCATTTGCGTCTATAATGTGTGTTGTAATCGCTATATGTCGAAAAGGGAATACATTGTGAGAGTATTATTGCGTTTCGTTGGTTTTGGTCTATTCGGCGTGATCGCACTGGTCGTTTACTCGTCTTTTGTCGAGACAAACACGCAGATCGAACCGTTGGCGGAAGCAGCCGTCACCGACAACGACGGTGGCGCGGCGGGCGCCGTGTTCACCGAGGCGAGTGAACTTTTCCCGGCGCAAAATCTTTCGTTGATTGGGCATACCGGCAAACCGCAATTCTTGAACGCCTTCGCCGATTGGTGACATATATGAGCGCGTAATAAATCCATCGTGGATGGATTAGAAGAGCAATTTGGCGACTATATCGACTTTTTTCATCTTGATGTTGAGCAGCACATCACGCGCGATATACGTTTTGAATACACATTGACCGGGCGCACTCAATACGTCCTCATCGATGCAGAAGGCAATATCGTTCAGAAATGGTTCGGTTATCTCGACGAAGCACAACTTGCCGCGTTCATGACCGAATATGTCGCATCGCTTGAGGCTTGAGGTATCATCCGAAATGACGAAAAGATAATCAACTTAATCGACGCCGCGCATACGAGGGTCGAGGGCGTCGCGCAAGCCGTCGCCCAAAAAGTTGAAGGCGAACATGACTAAGAATAATGCGAGCGCCGGGAAGACGGCTTGATTGGGGAATGAGCGAATATTCGCCGCCCCCTCTGAAATCATCGCGCCCCAACTCGGCGTTGGCGGGTTGACGCCGAGACCAATGAAGCTGAGAAAAGCCTCGAAAGAAATGTAGACCGGGATTGTCAGCGTCGCCGTCACGATGATGGGGCCGAGGATGTTCGGCAAAATGTGCTGATAAATAATGGTCGGTGTGGTTGTGCCCATTGACCGCGCGGCGGTGATGTACTCGGCTTCGCGAGTCGCTAATGTTTGCCCGCGCGTCAGGCGTGCGATGCGCATCCACGATGTTAAACCAATCCCAATGAAAATGAAGATCATCCCGCCGGACGCGGCATCAATGTCGGACAATGTTTTGGTGATACCCGTGGCGTTTTGACCGACGAAACTCGCTCGGAAAAATGACATCAACAAGATAATAAATAACAATGCGGGAAAGGCATACATTAAATCCACGAAGCGCATCATGCCATTATCGACTCGTCCACCCAAATAGCCAGACAAAAGGCCAAATGGAACCCCGATCAAGACACTCACTGTCGCCCCAACAAAGGCGACCAACAACGACACGCGCGACCCGTAGACAATGCGGCTGAACAAGTCGCGCCCCAAATTGTCCGCCCCTAAAATAAATTTATTGCTGACCGTGACGTATCCCCCCTCGTCCGAGGCGACCATTGAAGGAAAGATATTGAGCACCCAACGTGGAGTCGCATTATTGAGCAGTAAATCTTGCTTACGAAAGTCCTGCGGGGCGATTTGTGGCGCAAACACAGCCATGATGACATTCAACAATATGATGACCGCGCCAATCAACGCAAAGCGATTGCGACGCAGGCGCTTCCAAGCATCATACCACAGGCTTTCGCCTTTTGACTGAGCCTTATGAATCTGAACGACATTGGTCGGTGCTTGTTGGGTTGTTGTCGCCATACGTGCATTACTCCCTTAATCGAATCAATCGTACCGAATACGTGGATCAATCCACGCATAGGTGATGTCAACCAGCAAATTGGCGAGGACAAGAAACACGGCGTACATTAAAACTGTCCCCATGACGACTGTATAATCTCGATTCGTGATGCTTTGCACGAAGAATTTGCCCATACCGGGAATGCCAAAAATCACTTCGGTCACGAATGTTCCGGTCAACAAAGCGGCGGCCAATGGGCCGAGAATCGTCACAACGGGAATCATGGCGTTTTTCAACGCATGTTTGGCCACCACCACCCGTTCCGACAAGCCCTTAGCGCGGGCGGTACGAATATAATCTTCGTGCATAATTTGCAGCAGGCTCGCCCGAGTCAGGCGTGCGATTAGTGCGGACTGAGCGAAACCCAGCGCAAAAGAGGGCATAATCGCTTGCTCTGGAGACCCCCACCCACTCACGGGCAAAATCTTCAGCTCGACACCAAAAATCCATTGGAGTATCGGCGCGAGAACGATTGTCGGCACAGAAACGCCGAGAATCGCAACCCCCATGCTGCTGTAGTCGAACCACGAATTGCGCTTGAGGGCGGCGATCACCCCAAGTGGAATGCCGATAGCAAGCGCGACAGCCAACGCCGCGAATCCCAATTCAATTGAGATCGGCAAATTATCTTGGAAGATGCTGTTGACGGTGCGGCTGCGCTGGCGCAATGATGGCCCGAAGTTCATCCAACGCAAGGCACGTTCGTCGCCAAACGGCAGATCAATATTGATCAAATAATCTTCAGAAAATGATCGCCGGAAGGAACCATCGGTCAATCGTGGAATCGTAATATCCACAATATAATTCACATATTGAATCAGCGGCGGGTCATCCAACCCATATTTGGCTTCGAGATTTTCTAACACACCGGGCGGAAGACCGCGTTCGGTATTGAACGGCCCCCCCGGCACCGCGCGTAGCAAAAAGAAGGTCACAATGGAAACGGCGAATAATACCACAAGCATCCACATTGAACGCCGAAGGACAAAGGCAAGCATCTGGTCTATCTTTCTGATTAAACAATTGTGGAGGGGGACAGAGACCCCCTCCATATTTTATCAACAGATGGTATTCGAGTGTGTAACAGATTGGCCGACTAGCTGGCTACCGTCCATTTCTCGAAGTAGTCACGTTCAATGCGGGAAACACCAGGACGGACAAACCGATCATTCAACATGCTGTCGCTCGTTGTCCAGTAAATCGGCGCGACTGTCGCATCGTCCCAGATCAGAATGCGTTCGGCCTGTGCATACAATTCGGCACGAACAGCCGGGTCGGTTTCGATCAGCGCTTGTTCGATCAAGGCATCGAAGTCAGCGTTTTCCCACGGAATGTCTGTGCCGCCAAAAACCGAGTGGAAGTTGTCGCCGAGGAAGTTGTTGGTGTCTGGATAGTCGAAGCACCATCCGGCACGATAAATGGGGAATTCGCCGCGAACTTGCAGATAGGTGCCGAAGTCTTGATTGGTCAACTGTACTTCAACGCCCAGATTTTCCAACCACGCTTGTTGAATAACCTGCGCGATTGCCGAGTGGCGTTCGCTGGTGTTGAAGAGCAGCGTCAGTCCATTGAAGTCGGAGGCTTCGTGGCCGGTGTCTGCAAGATATTCTTGCCAGATTTGAGCGCCCAATTCAGGGTCTGTGTGGATCGCTAAATCGGGGAAATCTTCCACTTGAGGGGCGGCCACAATGCTTGGAATGGTGAAGAAACCGGCCGGGACTTCACCCGCTTTGGTGACGTTTTCGACGATGGCTTCACGCGGGATCGTCAGTGAGAATGCACGGACAGCGCGAGGATCATCGAAGGGTGGGATCGTGTCGTTGAAGGCGTAATAGTAATTGCAGACACCCTCCGACGTGGTGTAGAACTGGCTCAAGTTGGGGTCGGCCAAGACACGGTCAACATCGGCACCGGCGGGGACATCGATATAATCCATGCTGCCCGCTTCAAAATTGGCCAGTTGGACGGTCGGGTCGAGGAATTGGAATACAATCTCGTCAATCGAAGGCTGCGGGATATTGTCTTGTCCCGGCCAGAATGGATTGGCGATTAGGGTGATGCTCTCGTCGTGAACCCATTCTTTGACGGCATACGGGCCGTAGGTGTTGATATTTTCCGGTTCAACCCAGAAGTCACCAAATTCTTCGATAACCCAACTCGGTTGCGCAACGGTCCCCCACATGCTGAAGATGCTGGGAACAACAGATGACGCATTCGGGGTTGTCAACTCAAGTGTGAATTCACCCGTCGCGACGACTCCAATGTTGTCGAGCAGTTCTTGCCGGGTGGCCTCATCGGCATCCCCACTTTGGAAAAATTCAAGCCCGCCAGAGAACCACGGCGCAAGGATGCCGGAGTAGGTCGCGGCAAGCTGCGGGTCGAGCGAGCGCTTAATCCCAAACTCAAAGTCTGCGGCTGTGACCATGCGCACATTGCCATCTTCATCGAGCACTTGCTCAACTTCGCCGGTATCGGCATTGTAGCGCACCCATGGAACATCATCGCGGATGTCGAAGGTGTAGACTGTGCCGTCGTCCGAAACCGTCCATGTCGCCATACCCGGTTCGGGGATTACTTCCAATTCGTTCATACGCGCCAGAGCAACAAATGCTTCGTCGATCACATCAACAGCATCGACGCCATCAGCGAGCGATGGATCGAGATTCGACAAGTCGCCGACACCTTGATTATGGCCGACAACGAGGCGTGTCACATCATCTTGCGCCCCGACGCCGCTCACAAAACCAAGGGCGAGGATTACGATTAGGCCAAGCCCAATCAAACGAGTAAATTTTGACATAGATTTCATCCTCCTAAAGATATTTTGCAACGAGAAAAATTTTGCGATACACAACCCGTTCTAGTCGCATATCTGGGTAAATTGAAGCCGCCTCATATTACTTGATTTTATTTCAAATCACAATAGCACAAACACGAGGCAGCAAGCGTGATTAATACACGATGAACGAATATCAGTCAAATTATTTGTACATTCTGTACAATTTTGATCGCTTTAATCGGTCAACAGGCGCGGCATGATCGCGTCCATTAAGGCAATCGTGTCGTCAATCGACTGGAAATCGTCGGCATACGAAATGACATTCAACTGCGGATCGAAGCTCCAAAAACCGCCATTGTCATAGAGGAAGCGGATATAGGTATAGGCGATGCGCACAACAATCTGTGACAAGACGCTGTAGGCCATATAGGGGAAGAAGATAATCACGCCACGGTCGTGGATGTACAACAGCAGGTCAAGATTCTCGTCGGGATGATGCAATTCGACATCGCCGCCGGGACCGGGTTGTGGCACGAGCGCATTATCAAACGCGAGCAGCAAGCGGGCAAGGCTTTTAGGTTTCACCCGGCGCACCGGCCAATACATTTCTGGCGCATCGCTGAGGCCGTATTCAAAGAGCCATTCCATCATCAGTGGGGTGAGTCTGCCGGTTTTGGGGACATAGAGATGTATTTCGTAGATCATCGACGCATCAGATATTTGGTGATTAGATTGTGCCTATTATAGCAGGTTTTGCAAGCGATATAGCGCAAGGTTTATAGCGCAACGTGTTCATCGGTCGGACAAATGACTCAGTCCCAATCCAAGAGCGCCGGTAAACGCCCGGCACGCCGCAATGACCCGACCAATCCATCGGGGAAGAACAGCAGCACGATAATCATCACGACGCCGACGCCGATGACGTTGAGTTCCGTACCGCCAAATTGCGACTCGGAAAACTCCGTGGCGAGGATGACGAGCGCCGCGCCAACAACCGGCCCGGCGACAGTCCCCTTACCGCCGAGCAGCGTCATCAAAACCGGACGCGCGCCGAAAAGAATAATCAGATACGTGCCGGGATCGACAAATGTGACGTATTGACTCCACAACGCGCCAGCCACCCCAATGAAGAATGCACTCGCCGCATACGCCAACACCTTGTACATCTTCGTCGGGATACCGGCGGTCTCGGCTTTGATCTCGTCTTGCGAAATCGCCCGTAAGCCGAGACCAAATTTTGAATGTCGAATCCAATACGAGAAATAAATCGACAACAAGGCGACCAGCAGCATCGCATAATAAAACGGAATTTTGACGAGCTGCACATCGAGACCAATTAACGGCAGCGTTAAACCACGCACACCGCCGAGAAAATCCCAATTGTCGATGATGGTGCGCAGGACGAGTACCAGCGCAATCGTCGAGATGATGAAGGCCGGGCCGCGCACCCGCAGCGTGATGAGGCCGATGACGAAACCGACCACCATCGCCACGAGACCGGCGAACGGCGCGGTCACGAATACAGGGATGTCTAATCGTAGCAACAACATCGCCGCCAGATAACCGCCAATCGCCGCGAAGACATTGTGCCCCAGCGAAATATACCCGGCATAACCGCCGATGATATTCCAACTTGTGGACATCGTAATCCACAAAAAGATGATTATCAGCAGATTGAGCCAAAAGTTGAGATTGTTCGTCGTCTGCCATTGCAGCACCGGCACCAATGCCAGCGCAGCTACGATGACGCCGAGAATATACTTACGGCTTTTGTAACCCGATGAGGTTGTCGTATCGCGATTGTCCGTCACCGAGACGTCGGCTGTTGCCATAAAAAACTCCACCGAGGCATGATATTATGTCGCCTCAATCTTGCTACCGAACAAGCCTTGCGGCCGCACCATCAACACAATGAATAACGCCAGAAAGAATGTCATTGGCCCCCATTTGAAGCCGATTTGATCGTTGACGAACACCGACGCAATCGTCAATAAATATGCGCCGATGACCGCGCCAGGCAAACTCCCCATCCCGCCGAGCACAATCAACGCCAGCAAGATCGCCAGCCATTCCCAATGGCCGCCGGGGAAGAATGTGAATACGAAGCTGAACAACGACCCCGCAGCGCCCGCCATCGCGACGCCGAGACCAAACGCGATCATCGAAGTGCGTTCCACATTGACGCCGACGACCTGCGCCGCCGACCGATTTTGCGTCGTCGCCCGAATCGCATAGCCGATGCGCGTGTATTGCAAAATTACCCACAAAAAGGCGATCAACCCGATGCCGATAAGCCCCGCATAGAGCTGCGCCCGCGACAGAAAAATATCGCCGATGAAAAATGCTTGTTGCGAATAGGGTGGATTGGTCGAGCGGACTGTACCTTTGAAGATGAAACCGAGCACCCCCTCGATAATCAACGCCAGTGCGAAGGTCGTCAACACCGTGATTTCAATATAGCGGGGATTGTCGGCTTCGCGGGCGAAAAATAATTTATAAACGATCATGCCGAAGACGAACATCACCGGCATCGTGACCGCCAGCGCGACGAGTGGGTCGATGCTCAGGTCTGTGAACAATTTCCATGTGATGTAGGCCGAGATGAAAATAAAGGCCGGGTGCGCCAAATTGACGATGCGCATCACGCCGAAAATCAACGTCAAGCCCGACGCCATCAACGCATACAAACCGCCGAGTGCCAAGCCGGTCACGATAATTTGTGGCAAATCCGCGATCATGACGTTTCCGCTTTCTTCTGTGTGCCGAGATACAATTCTTGAATGCGCGGGTCGTCGAGGATGCCATCCGCCGGGCCGTCGAAGACTCGTTGGCCAAGATCAAGAACACAGCCGCGGTCAGCACAATTGAGGCCCTGCCGCGCATTTTGCTCGACCATCAACACCGTCATCCCTTGATCTTTGAAACCGCGCACAATCTCAAACAATTGCGCGACGATTTGTGGTGCGAGACCGAGTGACGGTTCGTCGAGCATGACGAGATGGGGGCGCAAAACGAGCGCCCGCCCCATGACGAGCATTTGCTGCTGCCCACCCGAAAGCGTCCGCGCTTTTTGTTTGTACCGTTCTTTCAAAATCGGAAATTGCGCGAAGGCTTCTTCGATGCGCTCGCTCATCAGCGATTTGTCTTCGAGGGCATACCCCCCCATGCGCAAATTTTCGAGGACGGTCATGTCCGGGAATAGGCTGCGTTCTTGTGGCAGAAATGCGATCCCACGCCGGATGATTTGGTCGGGGCGCAAGCCATTGAGCACCTCGCCTTGAAAGACGACGCGGCCTTTGCGTGGGCGCAGCAGCCCAGCAATCGTTTTGAGCAATGTCGATTTACCGGCGCCATTTGGCCCGATGATACACTGAACTTCCCCCTCTTCGACCGTCAAGTCAACCCCGCGCAGGATGTCTGGCCCGCGACCGTATCCCGCAACAACGCCGTCTATTTCAAGCAGACTCATAACGTCACCTCGCCGAGATAGGCTTGCAAAACACGCGGGTCATTTTGCACGATGTCCGGCGCGTCTTGCGCAATCACCGAACCGTAAGCCATGACGACAACCGAATGACTGATACGCATCACGAGTTCCATATTGTGCTCGACAATCAAGAACGTGATGCCGCGTTGTTCATTGAGTTCGGTGATACGCTCCATGATGCTCTCGAGCAGCGCCGGGTTGACACCACCCGCAGGTTCGTCGAGCAAGATGAGCTTCGGCGACGACATCAGCAGCGATGCGAAGTCGAGCAATTTCTTTTGCCCATACGACAGGTCGCGGGTTTCGGCATGAGCGAGTTTCGCGATGCCGACAAACTCCAGCAATTCCATTGCCCGGTCGCGCTCTTCCGCCGACATGCTGCGCCGCAGCAAGCCGCGCCATCCATGTACCGGCGATTGCACAATCATATTTTCGAGCACCGTTAGGTCTTCAAGATTGCGGCTGATTTGAAACGTGCGACTCATGCCGCGCCGGGTGATTTGGTGCGGCGGGAGATGTTGTATCTGCTCGCCCCTAAAGATGACCCGACCTGAGTCTGCGCGTAAGACGCCGCTAATCAAATTGAAGGCTGTTGTCTTACCGGCGCCATTCGGCCCAATCAACGCCGTGATAGACCCCTCTTCGACATGGAACGAACAATCACGGACGGCTTGCAAGCCACCGAATGCTTTGTTCAGCCCATGTATTTCCAATAAAGCCATGAATGCCTCAATACAGTGATTGAACCGACAAGTACACAAGTACAGTAGGGGGCGGTTCGCGAACCACCCCCTACGAACCGTAACACTCGATTAGCCCGTAAGGACACGGCAAACCCGTGCCCCTACTGACATATTGTCGATGAATCAATTTACGGACGCGGGAAAATCAAGTCCGACGTGCCTTCAAATTCGCCAAGCGGGAAGACGAACTTCAACTCGCCGTCTTGCCACTGCGCCATGATGAAGCTACGACCAATCGGCAGACCGCGCTCGTCCCAATGGAATTGCCCCAATATGGTTCTGACCGGGTCTTCAGCCGTGCGCGACTTCAACCATTCGCGAATCGTCGGGTTGTCGGTTGTGCCGACGGCCTCAACCGCTTGCACCATCGCTTGGCATAATGAGAACGGAATGGCAACATCTTCATCGGCCAATGCGCCATCAAAAGCGGCGGCATACGCATCGAGGAAGTCTTGATTGCTGAACGGTTCGCCGAGCAATTCGCCGACGAAGTTGACATTCGGATGCCACGCCGCGTGTATCAACACCCCTTCGGCTGCTTCAGGCCCGACGGCTTCAAGGAATTCGCTCTGCGTCCCTTGACTGTAGTAGATGACCTTCGGATTATAATCGACGGTTTCAAAGGCGCGAGTTAGCTGAATGATTTCGTCAACCGACGCGGCCAGCCCCATCACCATCTCGGCTTCGCTCTGCTTGATGTTGTTCGCCAATGTCAACCAATCGGAGAAGCCTTCGGCAGGCCATGTTTCTTGGAAGACGACCTCGATATTATTTTCGGCCAGCACGCCCGGCGCGAGATCGAGAATCACTTCGCCGTTGGCGGGGTTGACCACTTCGTTGCCGAGCAACCCGTCGGCAATCGCGTTCGCGAAAAAGTCATCTGCGCCGACAACGGCTGCGGTGCGCGGGTATTCGGGGTTATCTTGCCCGACAAGTTCATTGAGCATGTTGATGGGCGATGCGCCGACGAATTCACCGGCGTTTTGTTGGAAGTAGAACAGGTTTTGGAAACCACGTTCGTAAATCCGAATCGCGCCACCCGCCGGAATCGGATATACCATGTCGTTTTGTTCCGCAATCGCGCTGACGGGCACAGTCAAGCGACTTGAGAATGTGCCGAACAACAAATCAACATTGTCTTGATTGATCAGTCGTTCGTGTTGCGACAGGGCTTGCTCCGTGTCCGACCCGTTGTCGCTGATGATAAGCTCAACCGGACGACCGAGCAAACCGCCGCGTTCGTTCACGAGGTCAACACACAATTGATAACCTTCTTGATGTTTTGAACCGGCTGTCGAAAATGCACCGGTCAACGGTAATGATGCGCCGATAACAATCGGGTCATCATCTTGCGCCAACCCGGGCGCGACAGAAAGCACCATCACCAAGCTGAGCGCTAATAAAATTGAGGCACGAAATAGAGTTTTCATTCGTCGGGGCTCCTAAAAATAATTATCGATTTGGGTAACCGTGAATAAATCACGCATCACCTATGCTATTAAAGCATACCCATAATTTTGCGCTTTTACAACAAACCAGTTCAAAAATTGAATTACTAGGCTCTGTTGACATTTGCGCTTTGATGCAAAAATAGGGGACAATCGTTGGGGTTTAGCTTGCTAAACCCTTCAGGGCATTGCACGCAATGCCCC
>RFIA01000005.1 GCA_003695675.1 Chloroflexota bacterium | reverse complement strand
TTCGCCATAAGCCCGGCGACGAATATCCCCAATGCGCTGCGCGACAGACCCGGTTCATTGCCGGGTGGCCCGGCGACGATTATATACGCGCCTTTTCCCGAAGGCCGCCAAGACGAAGCAATTATTACACAAATCGTTATCGATGGTGATGCCAGCGAATGGGCGATGAATTATCCACAAGCGATACTCGTCGACCAAGCAGGTAGCCAAGCAAGCGCGTTGGTGAATCACGACTCGTTGTATCTCGCTTTCAACGATGTCGAACAACCCGAAGCGTTCAGCCAAATCGAAGTTGAATTTTCGCTTGAGGGGACGACCTATCGCCTCGCCACGACTCCAAATGTATCTCAGACGGCGTTGTTGCAGCGAGTGGCGCCGGTTGCAGGCGAGGTCGGCAATTTGCTGCCGGCGGCGGCGCAAGATGCTGTGATCGAAATGCGTATACCGCTTGCGTTGTTACAATCATTGCTCGGTGCTGAGGTGAATACGGCCTCGCTTGTCGCCGTGCGTTTTCTCAATGAAGACGGCGCGGCAGAGGACATCTTTCCGATTGCGCAGGCGATACCTGTCGTCGATGAAGTTGATGGGGTGTCCCGTGCTGCGAGTCAAATGCCAGCCGGGTTCGCACGCTTCAGTGTCTCTGGCCCGGTGGCGCAGGGCGCGGCACAATGGGATGCACGCGGTCGCATCAATCGATTGGCATTTCAACCGGGCGATGAGTTGATACTCGAACTCGACATCACCCTCACGGCGGATGAGTTGCCCGCAGAGGTGGCCGGGTTGCGTATGATGGGCGACCTGAGTTTGCAACCCGTCAGTGGCGCAGACGGTCAACCGGGTGCAGGCGGTATCAATAGCAATAATGGGTGGTCGCCTTTTTTGACGCCGACCGGCCTCGCGGTGGATAATTTACATGCGGATGTGTCGCTCGTGCGCAGCATCGCTCAGCCCGAACACATCGTCCGGCGTGGCAATCAATTGTTGTTTCCTTTGACATATCGTCTCGCTTTGCCGAATGATTTGCCGCCGGGTATTTACGTACCGACTTTCACCGGTCTCGCGCAAACGGCTGAGGGCGATATTTTTCGCTGGGATGCGAACGGCTTATTTGGGGAAGGGGACGGGCTTTCGCGAATTCCTTTGACTCGCTTGCCAGTTACACTCAATATCGGCGATGTGCAAAGCGGGCATTTGACATGGGCGTTGTTGATGGATACACCAAGCGATGGCAGTCGCGGTGTGTTGGCGGAAGAAGACCAAGCACGAGTCGCGCTCTCTAATCGTGTGCGCTTCAACAGCCCGTCTTATATTCTGCCGCGCAGTACAGACGACGAGACGACCCATTATCCGATTGAACCTTACATCCTCAATCAACTGCCGAATGGGTACGACACATCTGCCGCCCCCCTTGTGCCCTTTTTGTTGCCCGGTGGGCGCATCAGCGCACAAATTACCCGTCCCGATGGCGTGGTTGACGATCTCGGCAGCACAGCGATTGTGCAAAATCAACTTTCAACGACGACACTTGAAGAACGAACACGTTTTGGCGAAACATCGCCGCTCGATGTCTATCGCTTGACGACACTCAACGATAATTTCTCGGCTTACGCATTCGATGTCTATGGCGAGTACGAGATCAATCTAACCGGCAATATCGAAGATGTGTGGGGGAATCGCTACGAAGGCGGCGGAGTATATCGTGTGGTGATCGCCGAACTGCTCGACATGACGCCGGGTGTTCTGCCGGGAACGCCGTTTGAAGTCGGCGATGCACTCAACACAACCTTGCATCTGACGCCCGGCGTCCCTGCGAATGTGACGATAACGGTTCGACATTTCCCAGTTGATGGCAGCCCGATGACGGAACAAATATATGAAGGCATCGCCAATCGATATGGCTATTTCAACGCCGGGCAATTCTTCACATTCGAGACGGCGGGGGAATATGTCGTCGATTATGAAGCGCGATATACCGACTCTGACGGCGTTTTGTGGGCGGGGAGTTTGCGTGGCGCGGGCGTTGTCGGCAGCCGAAACGGCACGTTGATTGCTCATGGACGGCGTGGCGTTGCTAATCAATTTGCGACGATACGACCGGCATGGTTCAACGCCTTGAATTATAGCAACATCATCAATCTTGACGAGTCGCCGGTGTTGTTCTTCCCTTATCACAACGGTGATGTGGCGCGAATTGCGGATGGGGCGGATTTGGATTTACAACCGGCATTGCGCGTCCAAGACACAGATGGTGCTTATGCTGCGTGGTTACAAAATAATGCCACGCTTAACTTGCCCGATGGCGTGTCGATAGCGCGGTTGGCGGCGGTGGACGAATTACCTGTCGTCATAAGTGGGGCGGACGATGTCGCCTATAACCCCGCTTTATTGCCCGAAACGACCGTCAACAATGCTTATAATTACATCAGCGCTGTGCGGCCGGGTATCTCGGTGCGGCAATTCGTCTTCGGCGCCGAAGACGGCGGCTTGCCGCTCGCGTGGGGGACGGACGACCCCTATAACAGTCAACTCGGCGCGGGTAGCGCGGGCGATATGTCGGGCGATTATTATTTTCTGTTCGGCGGCGCGGTTGTGCGCAACCAAGATGCTGGCCTTGCCGAGACAGCCATATATGCGTCGATGGGCCTCGTGACTGCGGCCAATGATGTCGATAGCGCCGGTATCTTGCCGCCCTATCGTGGGCAAGCCGGTGGGCCGGACGGCGGGCCGTTGCTCACCGTTCGCAATGAAGAAGTCGAGTTATTTTTCCATCCGACCGGTGTTCAACCCGCACAACGTTTGACGCCGGGCGACACACTCACCATCGCTGGGCAAGTCGCGCCGACCTTGCCGTCGGTTGTGCATGTCACGATTACATCGCCGTCGGGTATTGTTCATCGTTTTGAAGATGTTGCCAATCGTATTGGCTATTTTTATCAACCAGCCAATGATCTCGTTGTTGATGAAGTGGGGGTGTGGACAATTGAGATTGCCGTCCGTCACGAAGGGGATACATCGTTCGGGCCAGTTGAGCCGCCTTTTCCAACGGGTAGTGTTCTCGGCGCGCAAGACAACAGCTTCCCGATTTTTGTCGTCCCGGCCAACAGCCCATCGCTTGAATGGCCGTCACGCAACGACTTCAGCATTCCGCCGGGTTTGCCCTTCAACTTCAGCTTGGCGATGCCAAGCGATTTGAGCGGCCGTCGTGTCTATCGTTATGTGACGACACCGGGTGTCATTCTCGAAGGGCGCGTCCAAGACGGCGCACGCAATACCTTTGAGTATCAATTTAATACCGACCCGCTCAACACGGCGTTCTCGAATATTGAAAATATGACACAACGCGCACCACGCAGCGGCCCCGCTGCGTCCGATGTCATCTCGATTACAATTGCTGTGACTGGTAACGATGCAGACGGACGTCCGCGTATTCAAACTCGGACATTCACCATCATGCACGACCGCTTGCTAACGATGAATTAGGGGGCTGCTCAGGTCGTATGTTTGTGAACAGAAAGACACAAAGATTCAACGTCTTTGCAGTTCAATTGCTTTTGTCCTGCTCGCTTCGCTCGTGTATGCTGAGTAGGCACAATTAGGGGATTGTTGATGCACACGGTCATGTCAATCAAGAGAGGCTTAGCGGCGCGTTCGGGTTTGGTCGTCGTGTGGCTGTTCATGATGCTGCCCATGATGGCCGTCGGCATGTTTGCCGTACAAGCGCAGGATGATAACCCGCCGTTATATGTTTTGCCGGACGCCCGAACCAACCGCGCTATCAGCAGCAGTTCGATGGTCATCACGCCCGAAGGTTTGCTCATCGCGGCCAACATGCTCAATAATACGGTCTCGATTGTCGCGCCGGTACAAGGTGTTGTTGTCGCCGAAATCCCTGTTGGGCTTGACCCGCGCACTATCGCGCTGACGGATGATGGCGAACGCGCCCTCGTCGTCAATCGCGGTGACGCGACGGTGAGTGTCATCGACATCCGCGCCGCCGTAGTCGAGAACACCTTCCCGGTTGGCGGTGTGCTGCCTTATGGTATCGTCAGCAACAGCAATATCGACGCCTACATCACCGTGCAGGGCAGTAATGAAGTTGTACGCCTCAACATCATCACCGGTGACATTCTTGAGCGCATCGCCGTGCCGCCGAACCCAGCTGGCATCGCTATATGGGGCAATTTATTGTACGTCACGCATTTGTGGAATGGGCAATTGACACTGATTTATTTGCCGACCGGGCGCGTGGTCGAAAGCATCAGCACCGGCGGCGATGTCAGCCTGTCGCAAGCGATAGAAATCGATACGACTCGCGGCCTCGCCTATCTGCCACAGAGTCGTAGCAATAACCATGAGCAAAATCCGACGTATGACACGACGATTTTCCCGATTGTGAATACGGTTGATTTGAGCACTTTGCAACTCATCCCACGAGACCGCATCGCGCTTTCGGCTGTTGACCGCCCGGTGAATATGCCGTTTGCGGCTGCTGTCGACCGCAATCAACGCATCATCTATGTTGCTAACGCGGGCAGTAACGACGTCTCGATGATCGATTTGTCGTCTGGCCGGGCGATAGACAATATTCCCGTCGGCGCGAATCCGCGGGCGATATTGCTCAACCGTGACAACTCGGTCGGCTTTGTGCATAACATGCTCGACGGCACGATTTCGATTATCAACACGGCAGAGCGTCGCGTCATCGATCTGATTGTCATCAGTAATTTGACGATTCCGGCAGATATTCTCATCGGGTCGCAATTGTTTCACAGCGCGACCGACGCCCGTGTCAGCAACGACAATCTCATCAGTTGTGCAAGTTGCCACTTCGATGGTCTTTCAGACGGGCGTGTGTGGCCGGGCGTCAGTGATGGCGTGCGCAATACGCCGGTGTTGTTTAATTTGTTGGAAACCGCGCCTTATAATTGGTCGGGGACGTGGGACGAATTGGCCGATGTCGAACTCAAGATACGCACCTTGCAAGCTGGCACCGGCCTCATCGAAGGGCAAACACCATTTGATGCGCTCGCCGAACCACACGCCGGCCTCTCGCCCGACCTCGACACATTGACGGCTTATCTGGCGACATTGCAGGGGCCGACGGCGAGTCCACCCGATGATGCTGATTTGGTCGCACGCGGCGCGGCATTGTTCACGCAGCTCGAATGCGCGACGTGTCATGTCGGCGTCGCTGGGACGGATTTGCAACGCCACGACGTCGGCACAGGTGGCGAATTTGACACACCCGGTTTGCGTTGGTTGTGGTTGAGCGCGCCCTATTTGCACGATGGTCGCGCCGCGACTTTGCGCGAACTTTTCATCTTGCCCGGTATGCACCAATTGATTGTCGATCATTCGCCGGAAGAACTCGACGCCCTCATCGCTTATCTGCTGAGCTTGCCGCAAGCACAATGATGGCGCGACTCGGTCGCGTGGCCAGAAAACACCTCGCATAAACAAGGACGTATTCGCAATACGCCCCTGTTGTGTTCACCTATTATCGCACAAAATCGGATCAACCGTGCCCGGTCAGATTGTCGAGGCGGTTGGCGAGCCGACGCAATTCTTGCGCAATTTGCTCGATTTCTGCTTCGTTGCTGCTGCCACCGATTGGCTCTTGCGGAATCGTCGGCTGCGATGGGGGTTCTGGTTGCGATGGCGGTTGTGTCACTGGCGCTGGCGCTGTCCCCGCGCCGATATACGTCGGCACGCCATAATCACCCGGCGCCTCTTCCATCGTCAGGCTGTAGATGTTGAAATCGCAGGCATTATTTTCCCAATTGCACGACACCTTGAAATAATAATCGACGACTACATCTTGTGTCGCCTCGACGACAAACAAATGCTCGTCCTCGATGCCATACGAGGGTTTCGTCGTTGATGTCCAATCGGTGTATACCGGGTCACCACCTTTGACATCCAACCAAAAACGCCAACGAATCGTCGCTTGCCAATCGGGTGGTGTGCCGCCGGTGAATGACACATTCGGTTGGAAGATCGCCTTGCACAAATAGCGCTGACCGCCGCGCAACGCGACATTGCGTTGCACGAGACCGCTCTCCCACTTCATCCATCCCGCCGCGATGACATAACCGCGATCACGATGCAGGCATTGTGGAAATCGATTGGGGTCATCAGGATGCAATTGGAAGTAGGTATACTCCCAATGGTCAGGATGTTCGACATAACCGCGCACGCCACCTTTGTTAGTGAAGTCTTTGACGATGCGATGTCCTTTTAGTTCTGGATTGAGCAAAATGTTATTGAACATAAGCCGCCCTTTCGGGTAAAGAAGAGATCAATTGTTGATGGTCAAACTATAACATGACTTTGTACTTTCCACCTATTAAGGCGCATGATACGCGATAAATCGAGACAACTCAACCGGGAGAACATCCCGCGTGCCACGAAGCGATTGTTCGCCATGCAGACCGTTTGCGCATTCGTCCATCGCCTGTCATAATGAGCGCCGCGTGCGTCGTATTGGTAATGCGGTAAGGGTGGCACATGACTGATCTATTCATCTCGTATTCGTCGAACAATCGCGACTTCGTGGAGCGCTTATTCGACGCGCTCAAAGACAACGGATTCAGTGACGAAGACATCTGGATTGATCGGAAAAACATTCCACCGGCAGCGCATTGGTGGATGGAGATCAAGAAGGGCATCGAAGGGGCGGACAATTTTGTCTTCATCATCACGCAAGACTCGCTCGAATCGCCGATTTGTCATCTCGAATTCGATTATGCCACCCAAACCGGCAAGCGCATCATCCCCGTCGTCTATGTCGAACCGAACAACAATGACGCGCTCGAGGCTTTAAAGAACGAAGTAGGCAAGCTGGAACAATATGAAGAGCAATGGCTTGGCGACCGCGAATTGACCGCGATTGCTAATAACAACATGGAAGCCATTTCGATGCACAATTGGCTCTTCTTTCGTGATGACGATGATTTCGACGAAGCGCTCGACAAATTAATCACGGCCATCAAAGCCGATCACGAACACGTCCGTGAACATACCGAGATTTTGCAACGTGCGTTGCGCTGGGAGCGCGGCGACAAAGATGACGGCTTTTTGCTGACCGGTATCGAGGTTGACGGCGCCGAATATTGGCTCGAACACAGTGTGGATAAAAACCCCGAACCGCTCAACCTGCACCGTGAGTACATCGCCCGCAGCCGCGAGGTCGAAGATGAACGTCGCGAGATTGCTCGTCGCGCCTACATCTATGGCACTTTCATCTTGCCGACGCTGCTCGTGCTTGTCGTCGCCGCCGTCGTCGTGATTGTCGGCGCGATTGTCTCGTTGCGCGAGGCGCAGCGTGAGGGACGCGATGCTCAAAGCACCGTCGTCGCCGGAGAAGCGACACGCGATGCCATCAGCACGGATGTGGCGCAGTCACGAAGTGTCATCGCACAAGCTGAAAACGACATCAAATCGCTCGAACTCGCGCAACAGGCCGACGTCTTGTACAAAAATGGCAATGTGTTAGAGGCGTTGCCGGTTGCCCTCGCCGCCAACGCACATGATAATCCGCCCCCCTTATCACAAAGCATCTTGGCCGACATCGGTTACAACAGTGGCCTACGCCGCCGTCTTGAAGGACATGCGTTTCTTGTAACGAGTGTGGCCTTCTCCCCCGACGGCGCCACCGCGCTCTCTGGCTCATTGGACAATACACTGATCTTATGGGATGTGGAGCACGGTGTGGAACTACGTCGCTTTGTGGGGCACGTAGACGAGGTTTTGAGTGTGGCCTTCGCCCCTGACGGCACCACCGCCCTCTCTGGTTCATTGGACAATACGCTAATTTTGTGGGATGTCGCGAGCGGCAAGGCAATCCGTCACTTTGAAGGGCACACAGCGGCTGTGAGGAGCGTGGCCTTCGCCCCCGATGGTGCCACGGCGCTCTCTGGCTCATCGGATAATACGTTGATCTTGTGGGATGTGAAGCGCGGCAAGATAATCCGCCGCTTTGAAGGGCACACGGATGTTGTGATGAGTGTGGCCTTTGCCCCTGACGGCGCTACCGCTCTCTCCGCCTCATTGGACAATACGCTGATCTTGTGGGATGTGAGCACCGGTGAAGCAATCCGCCGCTTTGAAGGACACACGGATGATATTTTGAGCGTGGCTTTCTCCCCTGACGACGCCACCGCCCTCTCCGCCTCATTGGACAATACGCTGATCTTGTGGGATATGAACACCGGCGAGACAATCCGACGTTTTGAAGGGCACACGGCGGCTGTGAGGAGCGTGGCCTTCGCCCCCGATGGTGCCACGGCGCTCTCTGGCTCCTTGGATAATACGCTGATCTTATGGGATGTGGAACGCGGTATGCAACTACGCCGCTTTGAGGGACACGCGGCGGATATTTTGAGCGTGGCTTTCTCCCCCGATGGTGCCACTGTCCTCTCTGGCTCCTTGGATAATACGGTGATTTTGTGGGATGTGGCACGCGGCGACGAAATTCGCCACTTTGAAGGGCACACGGCGGCTGCGACGAGCGTGGCCTTCGCCCCCGATGGCGCCATGGCGCTCTCCGGCTCCTTGGATAATACGCTGATTTTGTGGGATGTGGAACGTGGCGCGGCAATCCGCAATTTTACCGGGCACACAGCTCCTGTGACGAGCGTGGCTTTCTCCCCCGATGGGATGACCGTGCTCTCCGGCTCATTTGATAATACGCTGATCTTATGGGATGTGGCACGCGGTACGCAACTACGCCGCTTTGCGGGGCACACGGCTCCTGTGACGAGTGTAGCTTTCTCCCCCGATGGCGCCACCGCTCTTTCTGGCTCATGGGACAGCACGCTGATCTTGTGGGATGTGGAACGTGGCGACGAAATCCGCCGCTTTGCGGGGCACACGGCTCCTGTGACGAGTGTAGCTTTCTCCCCCGATGGTGCCACTGCTCTCTCCGGCTCATGGGATAATACCCTGATCTTGTGGGATGTGGAACGTGGCACGGAACTACGTCGCTTTGAGGGGCATGTGGCTGAAGTTTTGAGTGTGGCCTTCTCCCCCGATGGGGTGACCGCTCTTTCTGGCTCGGTTGATAATACGGTGATCTTGTGGGATGTGGCGCGTGGTGTGGAATTGCGACGCTTCACAGGGCACACGGATGTTGTTGATAGCGTGGACTTCTCTCCCGATGGGGTAACCGCTCTCTCTGCCTCAAAAGATAATACCCTGATCTTGTGGGATGTAGAACGCGATGAGGCAATCCGCCGTTTTATAGGACACACAGATGAAGTTATGAGTGTGGCTTTCTCCCCCGACGGCGTCACTGCCCTCTCCACCTCATGTGGTCGGCGCGATGAAAATGCTTCTTGTATTGCGGGACGCATGATTTTGCATCGTATCGATTCGCTCGATGAATTGATTGCGTGGACTTATCAAAATCGTCAGGTGATTGTGCTCAATTGCGAACAACGGCAACAGTTCAATGTTGCCCCATTATGTATAGCGGGGACGACGACACCGCTTGCGCCGACACTCTTCATAACGCGCACACCGACGCCGACGACCACGCCGCTGACTCCGCTGCCGGTGTGGACGCCGATTGATAGTCCGACGCCCTCTGCGATCCCGACAGATGCTGTCACGCCGACGTCGTGATGAGTCTACACGCACGTTGTGATGGTAGGGGCGGTTCGCGAACCTCGCGCATGAGCCTATTTTGCGTAGGTCGTGCTCATTAGATGTGATGCCTCATTCACGGACAACATTTATCCACCAAACCACGACGAAATTTTGGTCAGCACCTAAGTATCTGTTACAATGTATGTCGTGTTTTGATAATGAGCAAGGCGAGTGTGTGGTTATGTCAAAAGAGCTGGTGATGTATTCAAGGCGAGGCTTTTGTCCGTTTGTCAATATAGCCAAAAGAGTGCTCGACCAATACGACGTGACGTATCGCGAAATTTTCATCGATGTCGATGATGCTGCGCGTGACCGTGTACTCGAATGGACGGGATTTCTCTCGGTGCCAACATTTGTTGTTGCGCAACCCGGCGAGATGCTACCCTATCGAGAACCACTCCCATTGAGCGAAGGTGTGAGTCCGCGTGGGCGCAATCGCGACACAATGATAACCGAACCGAATGCCGATGAATTGATTGATTGGCTCGCTCAACACAAATTTATTATGGCAAACTCTGTCAGCAAAGATTAATGATGAACCAACAGACCATCACCATCAACGGATTATCTGCGTCATATTGGGAAGCCGGTGACGAGCATCATCGCAAGATTCTGCTGCTACACGGTGGCATCGGCGACGCCTATTCGCACTGGCATCAAGCAATGCCGTTGCTCGCCGAAGAATTCCACGTCATCGCACCAGACTTGCCCGGATTTGGCGCCAGCGCTGCGCTGCCGGACTCGCGTATGCCCGCATTTGTTGACTGGCTTCAGGCCTTACTTGATGAATTGGAAATCGAGCAAGCGGCAGTTGTCGGCAATGGGATTAGCGCGTTGTTGCTGCGTGTCTTCGCGGCGCAAAAACCAGAATACACTTCGGCAATCATCATCGTGAATGGCGGTGTCGTGCCAAGACCGACCGTCGTATTCAATACATTATTTACATTCATCGCTCGGATGCCATTGCTTGGTGGCCGGTTCTTTTCACTCATCGGTCGGTCTGCCATTGTAGACCGTTCTTTGGATGAAGTTGTTCATCACAAAGAAATTTTGACCGACGATTTTGTGCGCCGGGCGAAGGCCGCTGCGCCAGGTTTTGGGCGTATATTGCGGGGGTTTACGCTTCAAATGATTACTGAGCAAGATGCCATCCCATCTGTGCCAACACTCATCTTATGGGGCGTCGAAGACACCACACAACCATTGGGTTATGGCGAACAAATCAAATATGTTATTCCGAATTCGGAATTGATTCCTATCTCCGACTGTGGTGGTTTGCCCCAACTTGAAGCAACAGAAGTCTTTGTGTGGCAAGTAACGCAATTTTTGAATCAATTGAACCACAAGCCGCGACAAAATTTACCCGGCGCCGGCCCGTTAGGACAATCGCCGTAGCCAAAAGCTATCGCGTTGTGTATACTATTCCTAGGCTCATGGAGGGGTAGCGTAGTGGCCTAACGCGCTCGTCTGGAAAGCGAGTAAGGGTAACACCTTCGTGGGTTCGAATCCCACCCTCTCCGCACAAGATAGGCGATGGAGAAATCTCTATCGCTTTTTTGTTTGGAGCTGGTCTATGTTGGAATCGACGGCACGGGCACACCGAGAATAGGGTCATCTGACGGCGCGGTGTGATGTTGTCCGTCTCGCTTCTCGATTGAAACGCCCACAGCTGCATAATGATGAAGCGGTTCATCCAACGGAATTTCGATGATTGCCGGCTCATCGTCGTTGGTGTCGACAAAAAGTGAAACACTGCGCATCTGGCTATCGCTCCCTTCTTCAGGAACGAGCCACACTTCAAAGGCTTCATCGGTCGCAATTTCCGGCAATGACCACATCGCGACCATTGCCGTCATCCCGTCAGAGGTGACGACGACTTTACCCCACAAGCCTTCCATTTCGCCGGTTGCGCTATTGTCATTCGTGTCCGGGTCTTCATCGAACGCTTCAAACATTTCGACGGGTACGAGTGGCGATAATTCGGCCACAGATACCGGCGTATTTTCCTGCGATGGTGTGTCGTCATCGCTTAAAATGAAGACCCCAATAGCGAGAACAATCGCGGCAACTGCTGCCATGACCGCGCCAACAAATTCAAGTTTGCGATTGCGTTTGCGCAGACGAGGACGCATGACCGGTCTTGCCTGCATCGTGGTACGACGCTGCCGGTCGGCCGCCAAGCGCCGACGCAAGTCGTCGCCGAGATGTGGGGGGGCGTGGCGTGCAGGTGTCAACAAAACGAGCGAATCAGCAAGAGCTTGGTATTCGGCGACGAGAGATTGTGCTTCAGGGTCGCTCATCAACCAAGCTTCAAATTCCGCATACTCGTTCGCATCTAATGCGCCGAGTGTGTATGCGGGGATTAAGGCTTGCAATTCGTCTTTGTTCATCGTTTAACTAGATTTCGGCTCGATTTTGGCTCATTTGTCTCTCAAGATAAAAAACGCCGACCACTAGAATGTTACATGCACTACCAATACTTACGCTTATTTGTCGAGTTGTGGATTGATTGACAACTCCGTCATCCATGCCAAACGCAATTTTTGCATCCCTTGTCGAATACGTCCTTTCACCGTTCCGAGAGGGATATTTAAGTAAGCAGCAATATCGCTATGAGTCATCCCGTAAAAATACGCCAGTTCAATTGCATCGCGTTGTTCGGGTGGCAATTGCTCCATGATTGATAATAATGTTTGTTTCAAGTCATCGCTCTTGTCCGCCGCCAAGACCTCGTCCCACAATTGCGGGTTTTCATCCATAAAGAATAAGCCTTGCTTCGGTTGACGCCGTTGTCGTTGGCGCAAAACATCAATCGCCAAACGTCGTGCGACTGTCAATAACCAAACTGTGAAGCGCCCCTTCTCTGGATTATACGTATGAGCTTTGTGCCACAGACGCATGAATGTATCCTGTGTCACTTCTTCGGCAGCCATTTGCTCTTCCAACACACGATAGGCAACCGAATAGACGAGGTTGACATAACGCTCATGAAGCGCCAGCAATGCCTCTTCGTCACCCGCTTGCAACTGCCGAATCAATTCTAAGTCCGAAGGTTGGCTCATAGCGTAAATTTTTACGTGTGTGTGAAACCCGCCGCAAGTATAACACAAAAAATAACGACTCACCCGTTGTAGTGATCGAACAACATAAACAAAAAGCAAACTACCAAGATGCTTTGGCTAAGCGAACAACGTTGAACTGCTGGACGAGTAATGAATGTATGACAAAATCCGCCATAATCAGGAATTTTGTCACTTCAAACGCTTGTCCAGATGATCGTAAACTATGGGTAGTAGATGGACAAACGCAAGTTCAAGCGAAGGGAGGAAAATCATGGTGGCCTTGAACACAACCCAAGCCAACTGGTTATATGACGACCTTAACCCTGAGACGAACAACGACAAGCCTGTTTATGCGATTCAGGATGACCCCCATAACCCGACAATTATGCTGACGATTTATCGTGCTCCGGGTAATCCGACGCAGTCGTGTGGTTATGTGTGGATTCGCTCAGGACAGGGATGGATACCGTCATCAATGGGAGAGGTCATCATCGACCGAGAACCGCGTCCGAGTATGTTGTTCGGATTGGTCACACGCTTTCAGAAACACATTCAAGAAACACGCCCCCATGCCATTGAACACGAAGATTTCTGGAAGGCCATTGCCCGTTTGCAAGACGAAGCACTCAAGTTAAACTTCTAGGACGGTGGCAACATCATGATGCAAAACAAGCATAACAAATGCGCAGACGCAGGCACAGCGTCTAGCATCGTTTAGCTCGCCTATTTCCTCCCAAACAATCGCTTGAAGAGTCGTAACAACCCCGAAGTCGCCTCTTTGCAAAGAGCATACATTGCATCTCGCCGCACAATGCTGTAGCCTATATTGAGCGCACGCGGTTATAATACGCTACAATGCAGCATCTTCTCGTTACACTTTCAAGGAGATGTTTATGCCGCTTTGCGCCATCACAAAGGCATGAAAATAGCAGAGCACGCTCTGCCCCAACAGGTCGCTTTTCGTAGGGGCGATGTGCCGCGTTGCCCCCGCAACTGCGTTGAATCCTTTTGTTTTTCTTGGTGATCTTGGTGTCTTTGCGGTTGAATATCGCTTTATTTTCAAGGAGATGGTATGCGCCTTGCAGTCTTGTCGGATATTCATGGTAATTTGACCGCGTTTGAA
Organism: Chloroflexota bacterium; assembly: GCA_003695675.1. Lineage (GTDB taxonomy): Bacteria > Chloroflexota > Anaerolineae > Aggregatilineales > Phototrophicaceae. The sequence goes on along the minus strand of RFIA01000005.1, from coordinate 40,575 downwards.
GCGGTGCTCGCAGATTTAGAATCAGTTGGCAGCGTCGATAAAATCTGGGTCTTGGGCGACCTCGCCGCGCTCGGCCCGCGTCCCGTCGAATGTATCCGCAAGGTTAAAGCGATGCAGGAAGCCGCCGAAAAAGGCACATTCGGCGTCATCAGTGGCAACACCGACCGCTACCTCGTCACTGGCGAACGGATGCCAACTCCACCCGCAAAAGATGAGGAAGCATTCGCTAAACTGGCGACAGCATGGTCGATACGTGACCGGCAGTTCAATTGGGGGATGGCACAACTCGGCTTTGAAGATTACGAATATCTCAAAAAATTGCGTCATGAATTGTCCGTCAAAGTTGCCAGATATGGCCCGGTGATCGGGTATCATGCTGTGCCGGGCGATGACGAAGCGATGCTGCTGCCGGACACACCAGAAGAACAGGCGCTTGATTATTTGCTCGACCGCGAAGGCGTCCTCGCGATTGGTGGTCACATCCACCGGCAGATGAATCGCGATCTTGGCGCATGGCGCGTCGTCAATGTCGGCAGCGTCGGTATGTCGTTCGATATGCCGGGTAAAGCGCAATGGGGCTTGTTCACCTTTTTAGAAGACAGCCTGATGGTTGACCTGCGTGCCGTCCCTTACGATGTTGACGCTGTCATCGCAGATTTGCACGCCGTTGGCTTTCCCGACCCCGACGCGGCGGCGGCACGGTATCAATAATTGTGGTTTTAATTTATGCTCAGGTGGTATGTTTGCAGATAAGAAAGCAAAGAGATTCAACTTGATTAAAAAGGGTGACGATGCAACTCCAATTGATTCGTAACGCGACGATGCGCCTCACATACAACGGACGGCTCATCTTGACCGATCCATTTTTTGCGGGAAAAGACACGCTTCCTCCATTTGGAGGGCGTAAAGGCACCAATCCACTTGTCGATTTGCCGATGCCGCCCGAAGAGGTTATCGCCGGTGCCGAGATGGTACTCGTCTCACATCTACATCCCGACCACTTCGATGACAATGACAAGAACAACGGGGTGTTGCCAAAAGATATTTTGCTTTATTGTCAACCCGGCGATGGAGCGCGAATCCGAGAATACGGCTTCACACAGGTGACGGAAATCGCTGACGCTGTTGAATGGGGCGGCATCTCAATCACCAAGACAACTGGGAATCATGGCAGGAGCGATTGGCCGGTTTCCGGTTTTATCTTGCGGGCTGTGGGTGAACCAACTGTTTATTGGATGGGCGATACGATTTGGTATGACGAGGTTGAGCAAATCGTTACCGATGTGCAACCGGACATCATCATCACGCATTCGAGTGGAGCGCGAACTGCTGAAAATATATTGATCGTCATGGACAGCGCGCAAACAGTCGCTGTGTGCAAAGCCGCGCCGGAGGCCATCGTCATCGCTATTCATCTCGATTCGCTCAATCACGGCACGGTTTCACGCGAAGATTTGCGCATTTATGCCGATGCCAACGGCATCTCGTCGGAGCAATTGCGCATCCCGGCAGATGGTGAAATATTGGTATTCAACGCGTAAAAAGATATTGAATCACAGAGACACAAAGACCGCACAGTGTGGACAATTTATGCCTTTATTTGAAACCTACATCGACAAACTCGCACGCACCGAAGTCGCTGACGACGCCTTCAATCAATATGCCTATGGCAATGACGCGAATACCATCCGCCGCGAGAATTTGCGCCTCTATCTGCACCAAATGACCGAAATTGCGCCACGTATCTTGATGGTCGGTGAAGCGCCGGGTTACAAAGGCTGCCGCTTGACCGGTGTGCCCTTCTCGAATGAATATTTACTCGTCAATGGCATTGATAGCGTCGGTCTGTTCGGCCAAGAGCGCGGTTATCGCAAAACCGACGAGACGGCCAAAGCCGGTCGTGAACAAACGGCGACGATTATTTGGGAGACTGCGCTCAAGCTGAATATCGTTCCGCTTGCGTGGAATGCGTTCCCTTTTCATCCACACAAAGCGGGTAACACATGGTCGAATCGCACGCCGCGTGCGAGTGAATTGCGTCTCGGTGGCGAATTGTTGAGCGAGTTTGTGAGTCTATTCGAGATTGAAACTATCATCGCCGTCGGCAACAAAGCCGAAGCCACGCTCCAAAAACTCAATGTGCCATGTGCCAAGGTGCGTCATCCCGCACAAGGCGGCAAACGAGATTTCGTCGCCGGGATGACAGCGCTTGTGCGTTGAGGCAAAAATGTTAAATCGCAAAGACGCAAACGCTGCCAAGAAAATTTTCTCCGCATTGTTTGCGTCTTTGTGTTGAAAGTTTAGCGGAATAATTCGCGAACGATGATATTGCGTTGAATTTCGCTCGTGCCCTCGTAAATCTGAAAGACTTTGACATCGCGCACGAGTTTTTCGACCGGATATTCGCGCATGTAACCATAGCCGCCGAAGACTTGCACGGCGTCGATAGTCGTCTTCATCGCCATGTCTGCCGCGAATGCTTTGGCATAAGCCGCTGTACGTGGATTTGTCGCGCCATTATCGACCATCCATGCGGCTTGCCACGCCAACAAACGCGCCGCGTCGATATTCATCGCCATGTCCGCAATTTTGTGACCAATGGCTTGATGCTGCCATATCGGAGCACCGAAGGTTTCGCGTTCTTTGGCATACTTAATCGATTCATCCATCGCACGCCGTGCTACACCGACCGCCCCCGCCGCGACACCGGGTCGGCTGTGGTCGAAGACCTTCATCGCGAGTACAAAGCCGTATCCTTCTTGACCGACCATATTTTCCGCCGGGACTTCGACATTCTCAAAGGTAATTTCGGCAGTGTCTGCTGCACGCTGCCCCATTTTGTCGAAATGCTTGCTGACGCTCAAGCCTTCGGACTCGCGCTCGACGATGAAACACGAAATGCCGCGATGTCCAGCGTTCGGGTCGGTCACGGCGAAGACGGTATAAAAATTGGCGTGATTGGCATTGCTGATGAAAGTCTTCGAGCCGTTGAGGACGTAATGACCGTTCTTGCGCTCGGCACGAGTTTGTATTCCGACAACATTCGACCCCGCACCCGGTTCGGTCACGCAATAGGCCGCAAGGTCGCCGCCGTCCACCATGCGCTCACCGAGCCAATATGCTTTCTGTTCTTCAGAACCACCGATGATAATCGGCAACGCTGCGAGGTTGTTGATGTTCATCGCCGTGCTGATGCCGGAACAGCCGTAAGCGAGTTCCTCACCGACGAGACAATCCTCGAACACCGATGCCCCCGCGCCACCATACGCTTCAGGGATATTCAAACCGACGAGGCCGATTTGCTGCCCCTTGCGGACAATCTCTTCCGGGAATTCTGCCGTGCGGTCATAATGCTCGGCGACGGGGATGATTTCCTCCGCCGCGAAGTCCCGCGCCATCTTTTGCAGCATTTCCTGCTCTTCTGTCAAGCGAAAAGAAACGCCATGTGTCATCACTGAATCAACCATTCTTATTTTCTCCACAAATTAATCGAATCCGCATTCGATTAATTATAACACGAGATTCGGGTAAGTAGACCGCTAGATGATAAAACATCCGGCGACCGAAATACCAACCGGCTCAAGCAGGCTATTGGGTGTGATTTTGGACAACTTGGCTGTTCTTGGTTGAACTGCGTGAGTCGTAATAGATCCATATATAGACGAAAGTATGCCCGCCGTGAGGCCGATTTTACGAAGCTCTAACGCGCCGACGATGCAATTTCAATACGTCGAGCGTAAAATAAGAACCTATGCTGAATCTATTCATAACAGGAGGAAACACAATGCTCAGTGAAAAGATGCAAGATGCACTCAACCAGCAGATTAATGCCGAATTTTACGCATCCTATTTGTATCTATCGATGGCAGCTTACTTCGAGGCCGAAAATTTGCTCGGATTTGCCAATTGGATGCGGATGCAGTCGGAAGAAGAGAACATGCACGCCATGAAGATTTACGATTTCGTCAACGAACGCGATGGGCGTGTCATCCTCAGCGCGATTGATGCCCCACCGACTGAGTGGGACTCCGCGCTTGCAGCTTTTGAGGCATCATTAGCGCATGAGCGAAAAGTCACTGGCATGATTAACGACCTCGTTGACCTCGCACTTGATGAACGTGACCACGCCACCAACAGCTTTTTGCAATGGTTCGTGGACGAACAGGTCGAAGAAGAAGCGAGTGTCGATGCCGTCATTCAAGACTTGAAACGTATCGGTGAGTCCCCGCAGGGCTTGTTCTTGCTCGACCGGGAACTCGGTCAACGTGGCGGTGCAGAAGAAGTGTAACCGCTTGGTCGCTGTCAGCCCGGCAAGTGTGGGGGCGGGCATTTAGCAAAAAGATTCAACACAAAGCCGCAAAGGACACTTTGAGAGCAATCACTGTGTCCTCTGCGGTTCAATATTTTTTATAAAGCGCTTCATGTATCAATTGCACCGTCGCGGACGTGCCACACGGTGGCGCGGTTGAGGAATGACGGCGTGAAGATGTCGAGTTCGGTCGTCGTCATCAATGTTTGTGTCGCGCTGTCGATATGCTCAAGCAGATAAGCACGGCGGTCTTTGTCGAGTTCGGCCACAACTTCATCGAGCAACAGGATCGGCCATTCGCCGATGCGCTCCCGCATCCACGCGAGTTCGGCGAGTTTGAGCGCCATGACTGCCGTCCGTGCCTGCCCACGACTGCCATATAAACCGACATCGCGACTATTGATGAGCAACCGCAATTCATCGCGATGTGGGCCGGAGAGCGTGACACCGCGTTCAATTGATGTACTGCGTTCTTGTTCGAGCTGCTCGACGAATTGTGGTTTGATGCTCGCGGCATCAATCTCGCGATGCAAGTCGAGGCCGAACGTGTCAAACGAAAGTTGGCCGTCGCCTGCGGCAGTCGGTAAAAAGCTCGGTCGATATTGCAGCGTGAGCGTCTCGCGTTTGCCGGTCAATTCGAGATGAATCTGTTGTGCGCCAACTTCGAGTTCACGCAAGAATTGCTGCCGGTTGGCGATGATGATGCTGCCCGCGTCAGCGAGTTGTTCATCCCAAAAATTGAGTTCATCGGTTGTGGCTTTATCGTCGGCAATGCGGCGCAGCAGCGCGTTGCGTTGTGGCAAAATCTTTTCGTATTGGTCGAGCGCCGTCAGATAGACGACATCGACCTGCGAAAGCGTGTCATCGATGAAGCGGCGGCGGTCATTCGGCCCGCCTTCGATAAGTGTCAAATCTTGCGGCAAAAACATGACGACATTGATGAGGCCGACGACATCCATTACGCGCTTGGCGACGCCATTGACCTTGATGACTTTCTTGAAGCGTTGCACAGCTTGCGCCGTGTTTTCGAGTGTCAACACAATTTCGAGACGGGTCAGCGGACGGTCGCGAGTTGTCACATCGGCGCTGAGCCTAGCGAAGGGCAACGGGTCGCTTTCAGTCCGCCAATGAATCAATTGCCGGTCACTCGTCGTATATGGCGACTTCGATGTAGCGAGATAATAGAGCGCCTCGAGCAAACTCGTCTTGCCCTGTGCATTGGCTCCGTGCAAGACAATCGGCTTCTCATGCGGCAGGCTCAACTCAAGCCGGGCATAATTGCGAAAATTCGTCAGTGATAAATGTTCGATGTGCATGAATCTAAAACCGCAGAGACGCGAAGGACACAGCGTATAACATGATCCACATTCTAACATTCTATGAAGATAGGATCATATAGGCCATTAAAGATGCTGATCTCTACCTGTGAGCGCCCATCTTGCAATTGGCTCGTGAAACTTAACAAACACAGAGACACCGCCATTAGTTCCCCAAAGCGTAGCAAATTGCGAATCCTCTCTCAAAGGAGGAAGACCGACCTCTTCATAATAGGCAATGATCTCATCTTCGCTCAAATTAGTCACCAATGCACGAGAGGCCATGAAGTCACAATAGTGGCCATTTCCGGTGAGCACCCCCCACGATGTATTGCGTGCAATTTCATCAGTTTGAGGGGGTAGTGGATAATTAAAGAACGGGCGAGAAAATCGCCACATGCGATATTGTTGATAGGCAATCGGCCCAAATAGGATGCCGCCACAAACAACAAATGGCGACAACAATAAAACAACCCCAACCCAAAATTTACGCAGTCAATACATCTAACTGATGATTCTCTATGTCTCTACGGGTCAAGTTTTCTAAATCACCTGCACCGCTTTGCGGGCGAGCGCCATATCGACTTCTTCGGGTAGGCCACTGATGCCGACTGCACCAACGACTTGTCCTTCATGGACGATTGGCACACCGCCACCCCACGTCACATATCGCAATTCGCCAAAATTCGTCATCGGGAAACCTTCTTCTTTCGAGCGCCTGCCAACTTCTTTTGACTCGACGTGTTCACGAGCGGCGGTGTAGGCTTTGTTCTGCGCAATCATAATCGACCCGAGCCGACAACCATCCGTTCGCAAAAAAGCCATCAACGTGCCCTGCTCATCGACAACAGCACATGCCGCGCCGAGATTGTCTTTCTCAAGTTCCCGCCGCACAAAATCGATAATCTTCATAGCATCTGCATGAGACAAAACTGTAATTTGACGCATAATGAACCCTCTCATATTGGGTGTGGCAAATGGGAATCATAGTATAACAGCGAGACATACGGTTTTACAGGAGTTATCCATACGATACGTGGTGTTGCCATCTCCAACAGTGCGTTATAAGCCACTTACCCGTTGTAAGGATTTGCTGTGCCAATACATCGAATAGATTAAGCGTAGCAGTCGTAACGATAGCGTAGTAATCACTCTAATATGAAATAAGTTTTAGTGTTTGAAAGGCAATATCTAATGCAACAAAATTCTAGTTTGACATCGCGTTCTTCTGTCAACACCCGCCGTTGGGTGGCGGGCTTCCTAATCGTCATGGCGGCCATGATTGATGGCATCTTCCTCATCCTCGGCTTGTCGGATGACATCAGCGCCGCTCTCGCCATTGGTTTAATCGGCCTAACGACATTCTTCAGCGTCATCATCGCCTTCAATATTGTCACCACGTCACCGGGTTATGAAGCCGGTGAAATCCGCAAATCGATTGGTGTTTCGGTGGTTGTGACGTATCTCGTCACCTTGCCGTTGTTGCTAATCGACAGTCAAGTTGACCCCGTCGTGCGTGATTCTGTTCTCGACAGCTTGACGGCGGTCACAGCAGTCACAATTGGCTTTTATTTCGGTTCGCGTATCCTTCATCAGATTGTCAGCGCATGGCGTAGCACTCGCTACGAGCAACATAGCCATGTGGCCAACAGCAATGCGACCCAACACACAGCGCAGAACATGCAGCACGAACGCCCCCCCGTTAGCAATTTTCCCGGATAACGCCTGTTCCAATAGAATGTCTCCTTTCTCACACACGCCGATGGTTCTGCTGTCGGCGTGTTGTTTTGTCTGGTCGAATCGGCCATCTGCCGGTATAGTTTCCCCGTGATTGATCTAAACATCAGGGCAGAGCACGCTGGTACGGGTACATGATAGCGTGGAGTCAGCAATTACGTCCAAACCTCACCCCTGTATCCCCTCCGCAGGCTTGTGTCTACGCACCCCCGTATACGGGGAGGGGACTCAATGCCCTCTGATGAGCCGTTGTGCTCCCTCTCTCCGCCTGCGGAGAGAGGGCCGGGGGTGAGGTTTTTGTTGAAAACAGTCTCCACGCTATCTTGCGTAGCTACCAGCACGCTATGCCCCAACGATAAAAACGGAAAGCATACGCATGAAAAAGTTTTGGCTTCCCCTTCTCATGATGACATTGTTCGCGGGCATATTCAGTCTTGCCCACGCACAGGATGACGCGCCACAACCAACCGGCGGTCAGCCGTGGGATTTGCGCAATCTCACACAAGTTGGACAATATACATTCTACGACATCCCCGCGGGGGCGACGATCACCGGCCAGCCGATTGATGCGGGTGACTTTGATGGCAACGGTTGTGGAGACCTTGTCGTCGCCGGGGAAAATCACAGCTTCCCGATGCCGGACAGCTTCCGCGTCAACGCCGGTCATGTCCGCGTCGTGATGAACATCTGTGATATTCGCGGGCAGCTTGATCTCGGTGTCGGGCGGCCGTTCCCCACGCCAGTGCTGACAATTTTCGGCGCACGGCGCGATGATGTGCTCGGCACAGAAATTCATGTCGCCGACTTCAACAATGACGGCTTCGATGATTTGCTGTTCGGCGCACAAAATCATGACGGCCAATTCAACAATCGCGAAAATGCCGGTGCTGCTTATCTCATGCTTGGCAATCCCGATTTCGTCAACCGCGAAGACATCGACTTGCTGATGAAGCCGGATGATGTGTTCGCCTTTTACGGCGCGGCGGCGGACAGTCGCGTCGGGCTGTGGGTTGATGGCGGCGATGTCGATGGCGACGGCTTCCAAGACTTATTAATCGGCGCGAATCAAGCGGATGGCGTCGGCGGCGCACGCATCAACGCCGGTGAAGTGTGGGTCATCTATGGCACGGCCGATTTTGCCGCGACATATCAACCGATTACCGATCTCGCCGCACCCCCGCCAGATGCGACACGCATCATCGGGCCGAATGGCGATGACCTGTTCGGTTCGACGGTTGTCGGCGGCGATGTGAATGCAGACGGCTTCGACGATGTAATTGCGAGCGCCGCCTTGTGGCGCGGCTCCGCCGGGTTATATGGCCTAGCATTTGGCGGCGGCGACGGTCCCGGCAACAATCGCTTCAACGCTGGGGATACATTCGTGATTTATGGCGGGCCGTCGATGCGCAGGCAGACTATTGATCTCGCGACAAAAATCGGCCCCGATGGAACGCCGACCGACACCACTGTGAGCGTCATCTATGGCCCAGATGCCAATGACTTGATGGGCGAAGAAGTGCTCGTCGGCGACCTGAATGGCGACGGTCGCAACGAACTCGTTGTCGGGTCGCTCATCAGCATGGGCGAAACCGACAACGCATTTGAAGCTGGCGAAGCGTGGGTAATTTCAACACACGAACCATTCGCAGGCACGGCGATTGACCTCAACAGCGCGACGCCCGACCGCGCCATCGTCATATACACCGATCAAGCCGAAAGCAAATCAGCCGACACGATGAAGCTCGCCGACATCGACGGCGATGGTTTTGACGACCTGTTGTATGGTGCGCCCGACTACAACCCGACGAGTTATGATCTCGTGCCGCGAGAAAAAGCTGGGATGCTCGCGGTCATCTTCGGGCAAGCTGGTGATATGCTCCCGAATCAATTCGGCAGTATTCAGCTCGCCTTCCCACCGGACGGCCTCCGCGTGCGTTACATCATTGGGGCGGATGCTGATGATATGACCGCCTATGGTCTTGCCGTCTATGATTTTGATGGCGACAACGTGCTCGATATTGTCACCAATGGCATGGGCGGCGATGGGCCGAGCAACGACCGCATGGAATCCGGCGAAGTGTATATCATCAGTGGCGCAGAGTTCATGAACCCGGAGCATCAATTCCGTTGATGTATAGAGACACGATTTATTGTTTGCCCGGCGAACCAAATTGAGCCGCGAAAAATGTTTCGATGTCCGGTAGCGGCGGCAAGGTTGGGTCATGTTCGGCGAGAAAGGCCAACGCTTGCGTCGAACTTCTGAAGTGATGATAATTTGCGTGATACATCGCCGTGAAGAGCCGCCCCATCTGGTAAAACAAAAAATGCTGCTCATGAAATGACACCAACAGCCCCCGTCGTGGATGTGTGATGATGGGCTGCATATATTGATTGGCGCGTAATAAACTAAAATTGAGGTTAAGCGGCATCTTACGACGGCGTTGGTCGCTCAGCAGATGAATAGAGGATGCACTGCTTTGATCGAAATAATCGACAATACGTTGAATTGTTTTGCGATAATCATCAAGTGATGGTGTTGCATCCGGCAATAAGTAGACCACACGGTCTTTGATGTACCATACTACTTCGGTGGTCATTTGTGTTCCTTGTCAAATCTGTCCCTTGTCAAACACGAAAATATGCACCAACAGTATAACACAGGGTAAGTTGAGAAAAAAATAAAAACGAGGCAGGGCGTAAATGCCCCACCTCGTTATGTAGGCGTATTGGCGTTACTCAAACACGTCGCAATCGGTGGGTGAATTGTCACGATCAATCTTCACCAAGTTGCCACGTGCTATCGGCTTCATTGAATTGCAATAACTCGCCATTCAATGTGAACAATGTGTGTTCGCCGGGTAAAAAGACGAGTTCGCCATTTTCATCGAATTCACCGCCGGGATCATATCGATAATCCGAGACGAAGCCAAACTCCGGCGTGACAGCCCAACCCAACGCTTCGCGCAGTTCAGGATTCTCGCGCCACAATTTGCCGAAGCCGCGCATCGGTTGCAGCAACCCTTCCGGCGGTTGAATGCTCGGATCGATTTCCGGCTCACCCTCGACAAATGTATCTTCAAAGACCAGCCAACGCCCGCCACCTTCTTCGTCCACCAACATCACCCAAATTTGCCCGGTCGGTTCAATCCATATCATGCGACCGCCTTCGAATACTTGCTCAGCGATTTGAATCTCGGCGACAGTCGGCGCTAACTCTTCAGGAATCAGGTACGGTGGATGATCAATCAAGTCGATTATTTCATTGACACGATTCGAGCGCACCTCATACACCACACCGGTTTCATCACCGGGAACAATTTGTGCCAACGCACGGTAGCGCCGTCCGTCACGGCGAGTGTCGCCAATGCTCAAAGAGAAGACCGTGCCGTCTGCGTTCGTCATTGTCAGGACAAAGTTGGGTTCATCCAGCCCGTTGTCTTCAAGGTTTTGATTTCTCGGTCGATTGGTTATTTCTAATGTGGCGAAGGATTGCACAAATTCTTCCAGCAAGGCTTCATCAACCGGCAAATTGCGCAGATTGCTGCCGTCGACGATTTGCCACGCATTATCAGCATCGCGTGCGAATTCGATGAAGGCGACGTCTTCCTCATCGCGTATATCTCGAATCTCGAAAGCGACGATTTGCGCAACATCTACGCCGCCAAACACGCTTGATTCGGCGAGGGCTGTGGCCGTTAAAGATTGGTTGAATTGTTCTTCAACTAAGGCTTCGAATTCGGCGGTGGCCGTTAATTGTTGATTGAATTCGGCTTCAATAGTCGCTTGAATATTTGCCGTTGCAGTTAGTTGGGCTTCTGCCGTTTGGGTGATGTCGACTGGCCCACGTGCTTCAGCCGTCTGTGTGAAAAATTGATTGACGGCAGCTTCGACAGTTTGTTGTTGTTGTGTCGCTTCCGGTTGTAGCAGATTTTCAACAGAAGAGGGAACAGCCATAACCAGCAGTCCTGTAATGAGCAATATGCCTAGAATAAACACAATAACGAAACTTTGTTGGCGATTCATAGAATTTCGACTCCAAACCTGCCTTCCTAAGAATGACCACTTATTATTGTATGCGTTGCGGGTTCTGTCAAAGCTCATTTACCCACCGATTGCCCTACGAATGAAAATGTTGAACCGCAGACGACATAACCGAACGTCTATTTTCAAACCATTTCGTCGCTTTAGGCGTATTGATTGTAGCGCGGGAAATGGTCTAGCGTGGGCTTATTGCAAATTTTCATTCCCACGATATAGTTTCTGGTTGTGCAATCACACAATCGTTCGTACATCGATAAAAATTTAGTTTCAAAGGGTATTCTCAAATGATTCGTTTAGGCAAAATATTATTCATCAGTCTGATACTTGTCATTGCAGTCGGGCCGGGCTTGGCACAAGATGTCGCCCCCGGCGAAGGTGGTATTCTGATTCAGGCCAATACACTTGGCGACCCGAACTTCCTCAACCCCCTACTCGCCAACACAACCACTGAGCTGGAAGTGAATGCGTTGATGTTCCCTAATCTTTATGACATCGACCCGGCGACACAACTCCCTGCACCCGCAGTGGAAAACGATATGACCACCGGCATGGCACTCGGCTGGGAAGTGTCGGACGACGGCCTCGTATACACATTTACACTACGCGACGATCTGTTCTGGAGCGATGGCACACCGGTCACATCGGCAGATTACAAATTCACATTTGACGCGCTTGCCAGTGGCGAAGTGGCCTCGCCACGCACCGATGTACTCGATACGATTGCCAGTGTTGAAGCACCCGACCCACAAACACTCATCATCACGCTGTCGGTTGCGTCGTGCCGTGGTCTCGACGAAATGGACGAGTTCGGTGTCCTCCCGGCACACGCTGTCCAAGCCATTATCGGAGACGACTTCTCGGCCATCAACGAAATGGACTTCAACAAAGCGCCGACCGCCACAAGCGGCCCATTCAACTTTGCGGCATTGGTTGAAGGCACACAAGTCAGCCTAGCGGCCAATCCGAACTACATCCGTCCTGTGCTGCCCGAAGGTTATATCTTGAAGAATGTTCCCGACAAGACCATCGCGTTGGAACAATTGCTGGCCGGTGAAGTCAATATGATTGGCACATTCGATGTCGCGCAAGAAAACTTTGCCCAACTGCGCGAACTTGATGCCGCCGGTGAAGTCCAAGCCTTCGAATCGATTGATGACGGTTACTGGTGGTTGGCGCTGAATCAGGCTGACCCGACCAATCCACAAGATGGGGTTGATGAAGACGGCAACATCATCGTGCAAGACCCGCACCCGCTTTTTGGAAACAAGACTGTCCGCCAAGCGATGATGATGTCGCTCAACATCGACGAAATCATTGACGGCGCCCTCAATGGTGAAGGGGTACCTGCGTTGACTCATGCTTCGCAAATCGCATGGGCATACAACGATAACCTGACACCCTATCCATTCGATCCAGACACCGCACGCACGATGTTGGAAGAAGCCGGTTGGGTAGACGATGACGGTGACCCCTCCACCCCGCTTGTCGCCACCGAAGACAACGAATTTGCCGAAGCCGGCACGCCGTTTAGCTTCACCGTGCAAGCGCAAACCGGCGATGTCGCCGTTGACGCCGCGACGACTATCATGCAACGTCAATTCGCCGAAGTGGGTATCGAGATGAATATCGAATTGCTTGAGTTTGGCGCTTTGGTCGGCGAGTTGCTCGGTCAAGAATTTGATGCGATCTTCTTGAATTGGACGAATTTGCCGACCGACACTGATGCTCGTTCGCAATTCAATCCTGAATTCGACATCGTGGGGTCGGGCTTCAACTTCGTCTCGTATCAAAATGATGATATCACGCGCCTGTACGAAGAAGCGCGTCTCGTCGAAGGCTGCGCCCCCGAAGACCGCATTCCGTTGTATCATGAAGCGCAAGCCATCCTCCAAGACGATTTGCCTTATTTGTTCATCTATGCGCCGAAGACGATGTTCGTCGTTCGGGGCAATGTCGAGGGGTTCGACCCCTTCCCCGAATGGCAAAAGTGGAATATCAGCCGGTGGACGGTTCTCGGCGGGTAAACACATCACAAGACGCGATTGTCGTCTAAAGATACATTGGGGCGAGCTTACCTCGCCCCAATATTGTTAAAACACGAGAGACCTGAACAATGCTTAAATACACTTTACGGCGTTTACTTCAGGCCATACCAACATTTTTCGGCATTACGCTGATTTCATATTTTCTTGTTTGGGCTGCCCCGGGCGACCCGGTTGCGCGGCTCTTCTTCGGCCCCAACATCCGCCCGGAAGCCAAAGAACGCTTGTCGGCACAACTCGGTTTGAACGACCCGGTACACATTCAATATTTGCGCTGGTTACTCGGCGACGATTGGATGCGGCGCGATACTGATGGCGACGGCATCGCGGACACAAGTATCATCCTCCCACTTGATGCCGATGGTGATGGTGAACCCGAACCACCCGGCCAAAATAAAGGGATTTTGCGCGGCGATTTTGGCAATTCATTTTTGAAGCGACGCCCTGCGTGGGGTTTCGTTGCGCAACATATTCCGGCGACATTAGAACTTGGCTTGTCCGCTTTGCTCGTGAGTTTGCTCGTCGGCGTGCCGGTCGGGGTGTTGTCTGCTGTCGGGCGCGGCGGCGTCTTCGACAATTCATCGCGCGTGATGGCCGTCATCCTGAATGCGGTGCCCGGTTTTTGGCTCGGCTTGATGCTCATTCTAATTTTTGGCTCGCAGCTCGGTGTCCTACCGATGGGCAGCCAATGCGAAGTCACACTCACGGGGACTTGCCCGCCGATTTATCAACGCATCAAATTTTTATTGCTGCCGACAATCACCCTTGCCGCAGCAAATATCGCCATCTTCTCGCGCTATACGCGGGCGGCGATGCTCGAAATTTTGGAGCAAGATTATGTGCGCACGGCGCGCGCCAAGGGCTTGACTTCGCAGTATGTGTATTTCAAACACGCACTGCGCAACGCGCTTATCCCCGTGGCAACCTTGCTCGGCCAAACGATTCCAATTTTAATCGGCGGTGCGGTCGTCACCGAGACGATATTCTCGTGGCCGGGTGTCGGGCGAGTCGGCGTCGATGCGGTGATTCAACAAGACTTCCCGGTGACGATGACGGTCGTCATTTTGACATCGATTGCCACAATACTCGGCTTCTTGCTTTCTGACCTGTTGTACGCCGTCATTGATCCGCGTGTTCGTCTCGATGGTTCGGGAGGAGGATGATGGCAACCACGGCGAAAAACCCCAATATCGTTCAACTGTCGTCTGGTGAGCAATTCGTCAAGAGTCGCTCATTGACCGAGGCTGCGCTCTATCACATCCGACAAGATAAGCTAACGCTCATCGCCATTACGGTATTGGTGATAATTACGCTGCTCTCACTTTTTGCGCCGTTGATTAGCGAATTCATTCTCGGCGTTGACCCCAACGACACGGATGCCTCGGCGTCGCGTTTGTTGCCGATTTTAACCGACGGGCACATCCTCGGCACGGACAATGTCGGTCGTGACCAATTGTCGCGGCTACTCATCGCCGGGCGTGTCTCGATTGGGATTGGTGTCGCGTCGGCAGCGCTGTCGCTCGTTATCGGCGTCACGCTTGGTGTCATCACCGGCTTTTACGGCAGCGTCATTGATGATGTGGTCAACTGGCTCATCACGACGCTGAACGCGATTCCCGGCCTTGTGCTGCTGTTGATTGTCGCGGCGTTATTCGGCAGCACGCCACTCGTCATCACGCTTGTGCTCGCATTTTTGACGTGGACAGTCACGACGCGCCTCGTGCGTGGCGAAACGCTCTCGATTCGTGAACGCGAATACATCCTCAGCGCACGCGCGATTGGCGCCTCGAATCTGCGCATTATGTTGACGCATATTCTGCCGAATGTCTTCTCGGTCACGATTGTGTCGCTCGCCATCAGCATCGGCAATGTGATTTTGATCGAGTCTGCGCTCAGTTTTCTCGGTCTTGGTGTGCAACCACCGACGGCGACGTGGGGCAACATGCTCAGCAATTCGCGGACATTCTTCCGCACCGGGCCGCATCTTGTCTTCATGCCCGGTCTTTTCATCATGGTGACGGTGCTGTGCTTGTACATCGTCGGCGATGGCCTGCGCGATGCGTTTGACCCTCAAACAAAAACGAAATAATCTTGCGCTGGGTGTTGCTACTGAGAAGCCGAAGCCCCACCGAAGGGCTTAACACGCGGCCAAATCATCCGCACATACAACATCACAGCTATCAACACAAAAAACCTGCCGGAAAGCATCAATATATTGATCGTGAACCAGCGTCCGAATGCAGTCAATATCACGCCGCCATTGAGCAGATAGAAGCTCCACCAGCCGAGTTGCTCAGCACCATAACGATTGTCGCGCCCAGAGAGACGCGGCAATGCAAAAAATGCAACACCCATCACAAGCTGCATAGTCCAACCGAAAATCATCAATTCAGTGTGGAGATTGAGTAAGCGCCAAATCCAATTGTACAGTGGCAGCCCTTTGTGGAATAAAATCAACGCGCCGAAGAGAAATCCAACCCCCATGTGTAACAGCGCTGCACGAACCAACCAAACACTTAGTTTGGGCATGATTATCGTTCCTTAATGCGCCCCCACGTATTGAAGATGAATCCCCAGCCAGCCAGTAACAAACAGATTGACGCAACTGCCAACATCCAACCCAAATCAATTTGCGGCCAGAAAATCGGCGCGGGTTCACCAATCGCACGCAAAACCAAACCAAGATTTAAGAGGATGAACACCGCCCAACCGAGTCGTTCACTACCACGCGGCGTCTCTTTTGAATATTTTGGGAACATCCAGTAACCGACCCCCATGATAACTTGTGTCACCCAACCGATGAAAAGGAAGTGTAAATAAACTGGGCGTAAGGCATGTATCTTTGGGGACAAATCGAAGACAGGTTGTATCAGTATCGCCGCGCCCATGATTAAACCGGCAATCAGATACACCATACCGATTTTGATGAACCAGCGCGACAGTGTTGGCATTCCAATTGCCCCTCGAATTGCGATGAAGTCCTGAGTTTATTTACACATGAGGAATCGATGTATACAACGCGATGTCATGACTCGTCGTGGCGAGGTCTTCGACGCTTAAGTCCGCCAAGCGATTTTTGCCACACATACGGGCGAAATCGGTCATCTGTTCCGTCATCGCCTCAAGGAAATTGACGAGCCGTTTCGCCGAGATGTTGTAATCGAAACGCTGCCGCAATTCCATGCGTTGTGTGGCGATTCCGACCGGGCAATTGTTGCTGTTGCATGCCCGATATTGTTGGCAGCCTATCGCCATCATCGCAGCAGTGGCGATGGCGACGGCATCCGCGCCCATCGCGAGCGCTTTGGCCACGTCCGCGCTCGTGCGGAAGCCACCGGTCACACACAACGTGACATCAGTCACACCGTGGTCATCGAGCCATTTGCGGGCGCGGGGTAAAGCATACACCGTCGGCAACCCGATGTGGTCTTTGACATGCACCGGCGCGGCACCTGTCCCGCCGGGACGCCCATCAATCGTGATGAAATCGACATCGAGTTCACAAGCGGCAGCGAGGTCTTTTTCAAGACGACTCGCCGCGAATTTGATGCCAATTGGGATGCCGGGATTGATGGCGCGGATGTCCGCAATGCGCTGGCGCATGTCGGCGAGTGAATTGATGTCCGGGAAGCGCGACGGACTTTTCGCGTCTTGCCCGCGTTCAAGACCGCGAACAGCCGCTATCTCTTCGGTGACTTTCGCCGCCGGGAGCAAGCCACCGAGTCCGGTTTTCGCGCTCTGCCCGATTTTGATTTCAATCGCGTCGGCCTTGCGGATATTGTCTTCCGTCCAACCGAAATAGCCCGATGCCATCTCGAAGATATATTGTGAAGCGAGGGCGCGGCTTTTCGGGTTCATGCCGCCTTCGCCACTACACATCACCGTCCCGAAGTCCGACGCACCTTTGGCGAGCGCCATCTTCGCTTCAACACTCAACGCGCCGAAACTCATGTGACTGATGTATATCGGGGCGCGTAACCTGAGCGGCTTTTCCGCTCGACCACCGATGATAACGCTTGTGTCCACGACTTCGTCGTCGAGCAAAGGCAGCACGGCGAGTTGACCCGGCAAGAAATAAATATCGTCGAAATTGGGGACGGCGCGTGTCGTCCGCATCGGTTCGATTTCTTCTTTATGCCCGCGCGCCATACCGTGCAAGTCATGGAGATGGTGCTCGACGTCATCATCACGGCGGACGTATTGCCACAGATATTCGTTTTGGTTATGCGGTTGGGCTGGGACAGCATCGGCATCAATTTGTACGTTGTCGCCTTCAACTCGCGTCGGATAAGTCGCCACGCGATCTTTCGGGTTATAACGGCTGACGCCGGTCTTGACGTCATAATCCCAACCGTGTAACGGGCAAATGACATTGCAATCTTCCATCCAGCCATCGCCGAGTTGCCCGCCGCGATGAATACACTTGTTGTCAAGCGCCCAGAATTCACCCTCGTATTTATACAAGGCGATGCCGCGTCCTTTGATATAAACCGTCGTGCCTTTTGACTCTTCGAGGGCATCGACTTTCAATACATCAACAAATTTGACCATTGTGTGCTCCGATTAAAATTGCATATCTTCACAAGACTACCACAACTTATCTTATTGCGCTGCCGGAATCAAAACAGGGCGACCAATTTGGCCGCCCCGCATCCGCCGAGACGCGGATAAGAGACATGTTCGTATGATGATGTCTGCCCAGCAAGCCGACGCCGCACAGACTATCGCGCTTGCGGTTTACGCGCTTTGCCGAGCACAACTGTGCCCGTCTGCCCATTGACGAGCGCCGTGCGCATATCATCATCTTCTTCGATGAGTGTTGCTACCCACACCGGCATCAAGACGAGTTGAAAGTCCATATATTGCGGCATTGTCGAGACTTGAATTTCTTCTTCGCGTTCGTCTTCAAAGCCTGAGCGACGCCGCACACCATGATTGTATTTTTCGCGCATTTGCTTCGCGACGATGCTCCGCGCTTCCAACGCCGCCTTGTCGAAGTCGATGCTGTAGAGTTCCGCCGGGTATCTCGCCAACAATTGCGGATCGTAAGCCACCATTTTCTTCAAATTATAAGCGCCGAGTTTCGCCGTTAAATGTTGCGGTGGCGATGTCACGCCACAGACAGCAATATCATAAACGGCGTCGCTGTATTCTGAGCGTTGCGCGGGTATGTAGCCGCCACCCATTCCGCCATAATACATCGTCGTTTGCGTCACCTGTACATAGACATCAAATATCCAGAAGGGCAGATAATAACCATTGAGTGTGGCACGGGCGACTTTATTGTTGTCGAAGATGCCGCGCAATCGATTGCCGAATGTGCTAAGCTGCTTCTTGATGTGTTCACCGGCTTCATTGCGCGTGATTGCAAACGGAATCAGGCCGACCGGTTGCTCAAAAGAGTCGAGCGCGTCTTGCACGATGACTTGATTTGAGTCGCAAAATGGACAATGCGACGACAATTTTGTGCCGGGTATCGTGCGCTGTGCGCCACAATTGTTGCAATGCAGCAAGCGCTCACCGATGACCCATTTGGTTTGCTGCGCCTTACGTTTGAGTAACGCCGCCGTCAACGATGTCGCGCCGATACCCATCGTCGGTTGGGGGCGTGTCGCTGTGTAGCCGCAAAATTTACATTCGACATGATTATTGTCGTCATGCACGGTCAAGTCGCCCATGCAGACGGGGCATTCAAGTGTATCGAATGCGGCTTGCACCGCTTCATCGGCTTGGCGTAGCTCTGGGTCATTATAATGATGTGTGCGTTCGGCTTCCTCGCGAGTCATATCGCCGTTGAGAATCATGATTTCGCGAGTCGCTTCGAGATGCGCTGGGTCGTTGGCGAGGATGAAGCTCAGATGTTCGCGTTTGGCCGCTTCGTCATCAATAAGTTTTGCAATCCACAAATGCGCATCGGTGAAGTCTGGCTGAAGCGACAACGCCCGTTGAAAAGCCTCCAACGCCGCTTCGGGATTGCCACGATGTAGATGGTCGTGGCCGGTATAAAATGCCGAACGCGCTCGCGGATAAATTTCGCCTTTGTGCGTCAACAAGACAGCATGTTGCGGCCCGTGCTCTTTGACCTGATTGGCCTTTTCGTCAAGACCTGTTAAGCTGTTGCGGCGATAGCCACAATGGGCGCACGTCGCCGTGTAATTGGAAAAGTTGAGTGTTAGTTCCTCGCCACAATCCGGGCAGGTACGTTCGATTGGCATGAGGCGTCCCCCTTCACATCATCTCACATACCCTCAGTATATACCGGCTTCACACTGCCAAGATGCCTCATTTTCAGCGTTGTCGGCAAGAGACATGACAAATGACTGTTTTTTAGGTGACAAAAACAATTTATTTTGCCCAGCCTATTTCGGTATAAAAGTTGCAGCTATTTGCAATACTGTCTATGTAGATATGTAAAATGGAGTAACCACAATGAGTAAAAGTAAACGTATGTCTGTTGTTCTTGGCCTGTTGCTTGTACTTGTCACAGGTGTTTTGATCGGCGCGACTCATGCGCAAGAAGGGGACGAAGGTGAACCGAGTGAATTTCATTTACGCGGCACTTCTGTCGTGCGCATCGGGCAGTATCCCGACTCGTTTTCTTATGATGGCAGCGATGTCGAGCCATTAGAACGTCCCGGCTTTTTTGAACTGCACCTCGATGCAACTAATGACGTTGGGTTGATGATTGGCCGCTTCTATGTCGATCAATATCAGCTCAATGCCGACACGCTTCTCGAAGACTCGCAGATTACAGTTGTCTATCCGTTGTTCGGGTTTAACAATGATCTTGAACCGGAATATTGGGAAGGTGGCATCACCGATTTTATTCCATTACACGGCGACAGCGGCAATGAAGCGCCGGTTCTTCCGGCAGTTTGGAATGATGTAGCAAGTTGGGGGCCAGCCGTGGTCTTTATTGATGGTGAGCAATGGCAAGGTGGCACCAACATGGTGAGCGAAACCAATCCGCTCGGCGCATTGTACGGTCACATGATGTATACCAATCTAGTTCGCGATCCAGAGACGGGTTTTGTGTCGAACAGCACAGGCGACGCTCCCTACTCGCCAATGGCACCCTCAGATGTCGTCCCATTTGATATGGACGCCAAAATGTTACATCTCGTTGTCCGCACCGACGAACGCGATCAAAACGCATTCCCACCCTTCACCACATTCATGCACTTCAACTTCTTGGATGTCGAAGAAATCGAACCGTTGCAAGATGTTGAATATCTGACATGGGACGAGGCGTTAAACGGCCTCACACCCGAAGATATCCAAGGATTGTTTGACCAATGGTTGGCATTGGCCGACGAAATTGAAGCTACCATCACCGAAGCCGATGCGTAATCTCGCACCGTGAGTAGCTGATTGATATTATGAAATACACCGGGTGTGACCAATGTGCGCACCCGGTTTGTTGTGATGACGTTACCAATTTTATTGACGACATGGGACATAATGTTTCCATTGAGGAGTGTAAATCATGGAAAAGAAATATCTACGCGGCCTGTTTATCAGCTTTGTTTTATTATCGGGAATCGTGTTTATTGTCTCAACTCGGTTGACCGATACGGCCAAAGGTCAAGATACAGAAAATGGCATTCACCTACGTGGCACGATGGCGCAGCAAATTGGGGAGTATCCCGATACAATGGCGCTTGATGGCGTTGGGGTGAAAAATCTCGACGATGGATTCTTTGAACTCCATCTCGACCCAGAGAATGATACTGGGTTGATGTTCTCGCGTTTTTCAGTTGACCAATATCGTCTTGATGCCGATACTGTCCTCAATGACGCCGAAATTACGATCATCTTTCCACTTTTTGGGTCGCCGGTGCCCGAGGCATTGGCCGACTATTGGCAAGGTGGAATCGCTGAAGACATTTTCCTGCATGGCGATACCGGCCAAGAAGCGCCGATTATCCCTAAAGTTTGGAGCGAGGTGGCGACATGGGGGCCGGCACTTGTCTTTATCGATGGCCAACAAATCACGGGCGTAGAGCAAATTTTGGGCGTGCCCAATCGATTTGACGCGCTGTTCGGCCATGTGATGTACAGTAGCAACCCTCGCGATGCGCAAACAGGTTTTGTGCCCAATGCGAGTGGCGATGCGCCTTTTTCACCGGCGCGGCCTGCCGACTATCAACCGGTTGTGCAAGAGGCCAGTGTCATCAATATGTTGGTACGCAGCGAAGAAATTGACGACAACGCTTTCCCTGCATTTTCACTGCTGTTGCACTTTGACTTTCTCGACGTGGTGCCCATTGAGCCGCTGCCTGATGTTGAGTATTTGACGTATGATATGCTTGAGACGGTCGATGTCGAAAGCGCGGTCACACAATGGTTGTCACTTGTTGATGACACGGCGGCACTTGTTGCTGAAATCGAGTCGCCTGATGAACCAGATGCGGTTGCGTCGAACGACTCGGCGGCAGGTACAACCGTCAGTTTTGCCGAAGACATTCAACCCATCTTTCAAACACGTTGTGTTTTCTGTCATGGGCCAGAGAGTATCGTCGGTTCGCCGCCCAATGGTCTGCAATTGGACACTTACGAGAATGTCATCTTGGGGTCATCGTTCTTACCTGATGTCATCCCCGGCGACCCGGACAACAGCACATTAATGATTATGCTGCGAACGGGGACAATGCCCGCGCTCGGCGACCCACTATCAGAAGATGAAATCAATCTGATTGCCGAATGGATTCGGGCGGGCGCACCGAACAATTAATCGCCAATGTAACCTAGATTGTAGGGGCACGGCATGAGTGCCCCTACATTGTACACCAAATCCTTTGTCATTACGGATTTTGACTTAAAAACGCATCGACTTGAGCGCGGGTCGGCAGTGCCGGAATCGCGCCACGCTGCGTCGTCGTCATCGCGCCGACGGCGTTTGCAAAACGTGTGATCGACTCAAGATGGTCGGTGTAATCCTCAAGATGCGTGAGGATACCGCTCAAAAATCCGGCGACAAAACCGTCTCCTGCGCCGGTCGTATCGACCGGTTCGACTTTGAAGCCGTGTACTGTCATCGATTGTCCATCAGGTGTGTAGACCGTCGCGCCACCCGCACCATGCGTGACAACCAACAACTTGATATTGTCGCGCCACAACGGGGTCGGGTCGTCAGCGCCGGTCAAGAATTCAACCTCGTCATCGCTGACCTTGACGAAATGCGCATACTCAAAACCGCGCAGCATCCCCTCGCGGGCGGCATCGGCGCTCGGCCACAAAGCGAGGCGCAAATTGGGATCATACGAAATCAATTTGCCGTTGTCGCGGGCATATTGAACGGCGTACAATGTCGCCGACCGCACCGGTTCGTCAATCATCGTGATCGAGCCAAAGTGAAAAATTTGCCGCGAGTCAATTACATCGATGACGACATCTTCGGGTCGCATGAGCATATCCGCGCTCGGATGGCGATAGAAGACGAAGCTGCGTTCACCGGCTTCGGCCAACGAGACGAAGGCTAGCGCTGTCCGCGCTTCGGTCGAAAAGCTGACGCCACGGGTGTCGATGTCATCAGCTTGCAAGACACCGACGAGAAAATGACCGAACGGGTCATCGCCGACTTGGGTGATGAAGGCACAATCATGACCAAGACGCTTGACAGCAACAGCGACATTGGCCGGTGCGCCACCCGGCGCTTTTTGAAATCCAGAGGCTTCACCAACGGTCACGCCGGACTCGAGCGCGACGAAATCGATCAACAATTCACCAAAGCTGACAACACTCATGATGATGCTCCATTGTGTGACGAGAGATACAGTAGTTCTTCACCTAGAATGTCTTACCTCTTCTATCGACCGTCCAAAAACGATCATCTTGATGATGAAATCGCCATTATTCCCCCATCCAAAAATGTTTTCCATACCGAATGAATGACCGAATGAATACAGATGCGAAATATCGCGAAGACAGTTACAGCGACAATACAGCAGCAAATAAGCGATCTGACCATGCCCGTCTCGTGCACAAACGAGATGATAATTTGCTTAAAGTTTGTAATTTCGTCCGTAATTGATGTGTCGGATGCCGCGTCCACGCTATAATCGCAGGCGGCACGCTAGCAATCTTCGTTTTTCTTGTGCCGCCGCGGTTCAATCTTGTACCAGAATACAGCACATTATTGTTGATATACTGTCGGTGTTATTGAAGGAGTTTATTTGAATATGCGGAATAATCTTAAACAATATAGCCCGTTTATCATTGTCGCCATTGTGTTATTGACCGCCATCATCTTTTCCTCGAACACAACATCAACCACCGCACAAGATGCGTCCGATGGCGACAGCGAAACAGTGGTTGACCCCGAAACTGGTTTTTTCGTTACCAATGGTTTGATTCATAGTGTGCCGCTCGACTCAATCATCTTCGACACTTTTTCCGGCGTCAATCGCGCTTTGCCCTACTCACAAGCATCAGAACGTGTGATTGAAAACCTGCGCGACCAAATCACGCCGTTGTGCGAAGAAGCAACCGACCTCATCCCACGTTGTATTGCGCGTGAATATGAAGATGTCGCAGCAGCGAACGAGTGGATGGACGATTCGTTTATTGTCATGGGTTACGTGGATGCCAATGGGCAAGCCTACGCCTATCCGTTTAATATTCTCAATTTCCACGAAATTGTGAATGACACATTGGCGGGTCAACCGATTTTGGTTTCATATTGTCCCTTGTGCAACAGCGCCGTCGTTTATTCGCGAGAACTCGACGGCGAGGCCTTGTTGTTCGGCAACACAAGTGCGCTCTATGAAAATGATCTCGTCATGTACGACCAAAGCACCGACTCATATTGGTATCAAGTCGGTGGCGAAGCAATTCTCGGCCCGCGCACCGGCAGCCGATTAACTCCGCTGCCTTCGACCGTGACGACATGGGAACAATGGCGCAGCGCCAACCCAGATACGCTCGTGCTCGCGCGGCCTCTGCGCGGCCTCGACTATCGTCGCAACCCGTTCGTTGGTTATCAAGAGATTGTCAACAGTGGGCGCTTTGCTTTTGGCGTGTCGGACGAAGTGCGCAATGATAATCGCTTGCCCGCAGGCAGCAACGTCTTGATGGTTGCCATCGAAGAAGATGTCATCGCTTACCCGCTTGAATTGATTGGCGATGCTGCCGTCACAGATGAAGTCGGCGGCGAAGAAATTGTCATCCTGAGTCGTGCGGCGGGGCCGTCTGGCGCGGCATATAGGACAACGTTAGCTGATGGCAGCACAGTCGATTTGGTTTTCGACGCAGAGGCAAACGGCTGGCGCGACCAAAACACCAATTCGTTGTTCGACCTGAACGGCAATGCAGTCGAAGGTGAACTCGAAGGCACATCCCTGACTCCTGTTCCGTCTCGTTTCACGATGTGGTTCGCAGCAGTCGCGACCAATCCGGAAGTTGTGGTTTATGACGGTTCGTGACCTAATGAGTAAGGCATCATTGAATCAAAATCTCTTCGGTTAGCGGCCCGATGAGACCGTTTTCATCGCGGGCGGCGATGGCAACACCGGCGAAGCGTGTCGGCACGAAACCATCCCACGTCACCGAATTTTCGGTCGTCTCGAATTGCTGGTCATAAATCAACGAGTTCGGTCTGCGCAAGGCGACAACATAACTTGTTGCGCCCGGCACCTGCTCCCAAACGAGTTGTCGCACGCCGCCGCCATTGTCTCGCAGCGAGACATTGCGCGGCGGTCGCAAGCCGTCGGCCAACGATGTGACGGTCACCAGCACTGTTTGCGCTGAACGGGTGAGGTACGATGCCTGAACATCATCAATCGTGTCGTTCGATGTGTTGGTGCGATTTGGCTCTTCTGCGGCTTCAATCAAACGCACAGCCGGGAAACCCCGCTCGCTGAACGACAGATGATCGCTGTAGCGATTTTGGCGGTCTTCTGCGTTTTCAACGATCAATTCCATGTCGGGCGCATGATTGAATGCAATCAGGTTCATCGAGCGGGCGAGTTGTCGCGAGAGCGACTCGTTCGGATTGGCCGAGAAGACGCGCATCTGCCGGTCATTATTGATACCGTTGGGGCCGGTGCTGCTGCCGATGATGTCGAGATTAATCATGGCATCAATTTCGATCCCCTGTGAACTGATATAATCGGTCATGAAAGCGAGGCTGCCACGTCGTCCAACTTCTTCGGCAGAGAAGGCGACGAACATAATCGTTGAACGATGGGGGCGTTGGCTCATGATCCGTGCCAACTCTATCAGCGTGGCGACGCCGCTTGCATTGTCATTCGCGCCCGGCGCATCGACTACCGAATCTTCGGGGAATTGCGAGATACTGTCATAATGGGCAGAGATGAGAATCGTCCCTGCACCGATTTCATCGCCGGAGATGACGGCAGCGATATTGCGTTGTATCGTGCGCGTCCCCGCCCACTCTAGCGGGAACTCATGTGTGAAAACGAACAGATTGCCCGTTTGCTGTGTGATCTTGTCGAATTCGCCGCGAATGTAATCGTAAGCCTGATTAATCCCCTGACTGTTGACGTGTCGGGTGCGCAAGCTCGCCAGAGCATCCACATGCAGCATCAAACGATCCGTTTCAATTTGATTGATCAAGTTGAGCAATTCGACATTCGAGTCGGGATGCGGTGTTGCAATCGACGATGGCAATTCCGCCGGGCTGAGTGTCGCGAAGCCAATCGTCGGCGGCGGCGTCGGTGAAGAACGCGGCACAATTGTCGGCGGTCGGGTCGAACTGCTGAGATTACAGGCTATCGCAATGAACGCGAACCAGAAAATCAGAAGCGCTATCTTATGTCGTTTTATCCATGCCATCATCATCGCGTCAAAACTTACGCCTCAATCTCGTTGCACGTCGATGTCATTCCTCGAATTATGTAATTGCCGAATGACCGCAAGGGTAGGATTTTAATTGTGCGAGCCACCAGATCAAGATGATTATAAATTACAAAACCACAAAGCGATCACAAAGATCGCCATTTGCCGCATTGATAGCAGTCGATGGCATAAGTGCCGCCAGACATTAAAATGTCCGACTATCGAAATACCAAACCCACTAAAGGGATTGTTGAGGGGTATACGATCTGCTCGATTCATGCCTGTATGCTGCGTAGCCACCACGTATCATGGCAAAATTTGCGGCGAGGTGTGTTCCGGCATGGCGTTGGTTTCGGCAAGTTGTTCAAGACCGGCGCGATCCGCGATGTAAACGTAACGCCCTTCTTTGCGCAACAAACCTGCATTCAACAAACCGCGCAGCGCCCGACCGACCACTTCGCGAGTTGTGCCGAGAATCGAGGCAATCTCTTCTTGTGTCAGGCTCGTCGGCGTTTCTGAAATTTGGTCGGCATACGCGGTTTCGTGCAAAAATAATTTGGCAAGCCGAGACGGAATCGTGCGGAAAGTCATATCTTCAAGACGTTCGATATAATCCCGATTGAGATGTGCGAGCGCTTGCACATAATTGCTGAGCAATTTCGGTTCACTCGCCATGAGTTTAAGCAAACTCTCATGACTGACGACAAGCGTCTCGACATTGGTGACAGCCGTCGCATTGAATGGATTGTACCGGCCATCAACCGCCGCGACTTCATTGAATGTGGAAACCGGACGCAGCAAACTCAATGTATGCAAACGCCCTTCGTTACTGACGCGGAAGATACGCACAAGACCGTCGATGATGATGTGCAATCCAGCGCATTCACTCCGCTCGGCAAAAATCATCGCACCGGCTTGATAAATATGCGACCGTGCGGCCTGTTCAATCCGTTGTAGACCGTGCCGGTCGATTCCTTCAAAATACGGCACTTGACTAAAATCAACAGACATCCGTCAACATTTACTCATAATATCATGACGAGAGAATAATCAGGTTGACAACGATTAACACCACGACCAGAATTGCTGCCAATATGCCCATACTACGCAAATCTGCTACGACATGGACATACTCACGGCGCAATTCGTCTTCGGTGACGATTTTCGTCGGGTGGGCGAGCAAGTATTTGACTTCATCGCGCGCCATCTTTTCGATGTCGCCTTCATCAACGCGGGCGCGGGCAGCGTGGCGACGGGTACGTTCATGTGCGCTGACTCGTTTGCGACGCGGCGTGGGTTTCGCTTTTACCGGTGCGGCAACAGTATCATCGCTAGCGACATCATCTTCTTCGGCTTCGGCGGTCGCTTCAGCAACTGCAACGTCATCGTCTTCAGTTGCTGTAGTTTCTGCGCGGGCATCATCGGCCTCATCATCCGGTTTGTGATCTTCTTTTGCCATTTCACGAGCGCGTGCTAGCGTCGCTTCGGGCAAATTCAGATTACGTTTCTTTTTACGTCTGCGTTTTGACATGATTCGTGCTTGCTCCTGTCGCGGCTTGCTCTAAACTGAAGATATTGTAGCGCGTTTGTCTTATTTCTGAATGGGCAAATATATGTCGAGTATGGCATGTATTCGACAGCGCAAATCGCAAGAAAGTAATGTACAAGATGGGATCGCTAATCTTCGTCCTCGTCGGCATTTGCCTGCGCACCACCGAGATACCCCGACAACCATTTCATCAAGTCAACCGCGCCATGCGGATTTTGCTCGCCGCTCAACAATTGACGTTCAACATCATCTTCACTGCGTAACAGTTGCGCCTTGCTGCGATTCGCCGCCATTGTGGTGATGATTTGTGACAATTCCTTGAGGTTGTTGGCGAGAACACGCCGTTCGTTGGGCGACAATTCGTCTTGGTGCGCATTCAACTCACTGCGAATCGTCCCAGCATCAAAACCAACTTCGCCCCGCGATGATGGGTCGAAGGCAACGGCCAGCGATTGCAAGACTTCAAACGCTGCGTTGATCTCTTCGGCGAATTCCGGCAGCGAACGATTCCCCAGCATTCGGCGGAAAGCGATGCTCGACTGCACAATATCATGCGCCTCATCCAGCACACGGTCGCCATTTTCGGTCAACGCTTTTTCAAGACGTTGCAAACGAGACAATGGTTGTTGCCGGACGAAATGCCGCCAAAAGTCCATGATGGCTTTACGGGTCGAGGCGCTCCATTGTAATTTGGCATAGATTCGTTGCAACCTGTCGGTCAACAAACTTTCATCATCAATTTGTTGGATGCTGTTGAACAACCGCTTTGCTGCCACTCGCGCCATCAATTCATCTTTTGCAACGGCGGCGATGTCCAACAAACGCCACAAAATATCCGTTGAAACTTCAAGGTCGGGCGACTGCCGCAATGTACGAGCGAGTTGCTCGGTCAAGGGCAGGTCGCTTTCCTGCCAATTGGAGGCTGTCAACAAGGCGACATAAATATCAATCACTTGTTGCTGCGTGAGGATGTCTTCGGCCAATAATGCAGACACGAGGTCAAGCACAGCATCGCCGGTGCGACGGCTGTTTTCGAGCGCGGTCACCAGCATAGTCGTCAAATTTTCACGAGTCGCAAGCTGCGGCGCCAATTGAGCGAACAAGTCATCGCGCTCGTCAGAAAGCATGAGCGTCATCAATGTGGTTAATGCTTCGTCAGAGAGATAAAGCGCACCGTTTTCAATCCATTCATCGATCAACAACTTGGGTTGATAATCTTCGATCAAATGTTTGATGACGCCGTCATTTTGGAACATCGTCCAAACCTGTCGCACCGCGGCAGGCGTACATAATGTGCCATTTTGTGCCAGCGACGCTCGCATCAAAATCAGCAAAAAAATCTCGCGACCATATTCATCCAACAACTCAGTCGGGTTACCCGTGTATTCGCAAATGGCTTCCCCAAAATCACCCGGCAAAGCATTCAGCAGCGCCTCATCAGCGAGTAATGTATTGAGCGCCTCTCTATCGCGCCGGACAGCGTGTGTAATCAACAATTGCCCCAACGCTCCATCATCATGCGCATACGGCTGCGCAGAGAGAATCCCTTCGTGCAAAATCGGATCCAAGCCATAATCCAATGGTTCTCGTGCCAAGAGGATGAGCCAGTTGTTGACAATCTCAAGATCACGATCATTGATGACAACTTCAAGCGCGGCTCTTGCTGCATCTTGCAGCCGTTGTTTCCATTTTTCCGAAACCCCCTCTTGCATACGAACACGCACAAACGCATAAACCGCGTCCGGTTGTGTTTGCAGGGCGGTGTCCAGAACAGCTTGCAACTTGTCGTCAAGCGCCGGGTCAGCATCCATGCGTTGTGTGACGATCTGGGCGGCTTCGGTGTCGCGGGTTTCTAAAGCGTGCTGCAACAAACGTTCGGCATAATGAAATGCCAATTCTTCAGTCAGTGGATAATCACTCATCAAAACGTCTTTGACTGCATCGATGTCAACATCGTCTCCAGCAAGTACACTGACATCAAGTGTATGTCGATTGGTCATCTGTATCAGCTTATCCCCTAAATCGGTATCTGCATCAAGATGCACAGCAATCTCATTCATCGCATCGATATGGTCGAGAAACGACGTGCAATCTTCGTCCCAATATTGCAAAAGGTGCATAATATAGGGGGTCTGCAAATCTTCGACAAGGGTAAATCCCTCGTTTGTCCAATCGACCAACCAGCGCGTTGTCGTCGAGGCCGTATCGCTGAAGACGATGCGCGCTTTGCCTGCATTGCCATTGACGGTGTGGGTGGCGAATGTCAATTCACCTCGCAGTGTAGCGGGCAGCAACGCCATCAAACCTTGCACAATAGCGACACGTTGTTCAACGCCGCCGGGTACATATTGCAGTGTGATATATCGCGGATGCAGCGCCGCGCTGAGTAATGCCAACACACGGCGAATATCGCGCTGACCATAACCGTGAAACAACCGCTCGAAACATTGACGACGCGCTTGGCTTGCCCAAGATTTGATTTTGGGCATTGTGAGTGGTGGCAGTGCTTCTTCAAGTGGGGCTGTCAGTGTAATGGGATGTTCGACCATCTTCAACAGAGGCGTCAAATTTCCCGCCAAAGCCCGCAAAACTTCCGCAGGCAAGTTGATATATTCGTATACTGGGCTGCCAAGGTCACCGGTTTGATTGTGAGCATGAGCTAAAATATAATTTTGCTCTGCACCACTGAAGATACCAACCGCCTGCGATTGCTCGACAGACGCTCGTGGCAATGGTTCGAGGACGGCAATTTGTCGCCAACCGTGTGCTTCTTCCGGCGATACCCCTTCGCTGAGCGCCAAAATCTGCACATCTTCTGCTGGATACCCATCGATAAGTGGCTTACCAAAAATCGCACGAGAGAGCGTAATGTCCAAAATCTACCCCGCATCCAGTTTATTGAACAGAGCAAGTGTAGCATAATTCATGGGGCTTGAATATAAAGAGCCTGTTAGATTCATTGTTACATCCGCAAGAATGCAATAATTATATGGTCACATTCGTATCTTGCAATTTGATTGCATCGCGTATATGTTGCTTGCAAAGCGACTCGCACTTATGATAAATAATATACGGAAAGGTATCCCAATGCTCAACGCTCTGTCAACTGACGAATTACAAGCCGGACTAGCGATCCTCGACCAATCGCCGAAAGATCATGGTGTATTAGAGATGATTGTCTGCCGTCCGGCGGATGAAGAACGCCATGTGGTAGAACAGGCGCAGCTAGACATTGTGAAGGGTTTGATTGGCGACAATTGGTATACTCGCGGCAGCCGGCATACCGACGATGACCTTGCGCATCCTGATACGCAAATCGCCATCATGAACAGCCGCTTCGCTCAGCTTATCGCGCAGGAACGCTCTCGTTGGCCACTTGCGGGCGACCAATTGTTCGTTGACTTCGACCTAAGCATCGACAATTTACCTGTCGGTCAACAACTTGCGATTGGTACAACCGTGCTTGAAATAACACCGCAACCGCACACCGGCTGCAAAAAATTCGTTCAGCGTTTTGGTAAGGACGCGCTTTTGATAACCGCAACGGATGAAGGCAAGCGCTTGCGCCTGCGGGGACTTTATGCGCGTGTGATTCAAGCTGGGACAATTCACACAGGCGACACCATATCAAAAGTGCGTTGACGCGGCTCTTTTATGCCGGTGTCACACAAGAACGGGAGTTGGGTGATGCGATATTTTGTCAAAGCGCGGGTCAAAGATGGACACGAGAAAGCCTTGTTGCAAGCTATCGACGACAAAACGCTCGGTAAAGGTTCTGTCGCCGGGGGCGAATATTTGCGCGATATGGATCATGCGCGTTTGCGCGAAGACGGCACAGTTTGTTGGGTCGAGGTGTGCTATTGCCCGACACCGCTCGAAGAAGAAATCCCGTATTGGGAAGCCTATTTTGATCTCGTCAAGATTACGAATGCGCATAACCCGGCCAACTGCAAAGACCGCAACGGCACAGAATATTGGGCGTGCTCCGATTGCGATTGCACCGAGCGCCTCGAAGAAGTGATGCAAACGTGGGGAGTGCGCTTCGTCGATATGCTGCGAGAAGCAAGTAAATGAGTTGAAAGCGGGTAATCATAATGACCGTTCAATCGCAGAAAGACTTAATCGGATTGATGAAAATCGGGCAGATTGTCGGTAAAATTTTGCAGGAAATGCTCGCGGCGGTGGAGCCGGGAATCACAACCGGCGAACTCGACGCGATGGGTGCGGCGATGCTCAAACAATACGGCGCACGCTCCGCCCCGATTGTGACGTACAATTTTCCCGGCGCGACGTGCATCAGCATCAACGACGAAGCTGCACATGGTATTCCCGGCGGGCGCGTCATCCAACCCGGCGACCTCGTGAACATTGATGTTTCCGCCGAACTCAATGGCTATTATGCCGACACCGGCGCATCAATACCCGTGCCGCCAGTTTCACCACTTGTGCAAAAGTTATGTGATTGTGCCCAACACGCATTGACGAAGGGCATCGACGCTGCCCGTTCCGGTCGTCGCATGTATCGCATCGGGCAAGCGATGGAGTCTGAGGTTAAACGATGCGGGTTCAAATCGATCAAAGATTTACCCGGTCATGGTGTCGGGCGCAAATTGCACGAGCCGCCGAGTGTGCCCGGATTTTACAAACGCAGCGCCAAAGAACGTTTGACCGATGGTCTCGTCATCACGATTGAGCCGTTCGTTTCGGTCAGCGCACAACACATCGTGCAGGACGAAGACGGTTGGACACTCGTCACGACTGACGGCAGCCTCGCCGTGCAATATGAGCACACCGTCGTTATCACGAAAGACAAACCAATTCTACTCACGAAAGTGGATTAAATGTTGAAGCGCTTCTGGTTACTTGCCACCCTGTTCGCGTTGCTTGTCGGCGGTACGGCTTCGTCACAGACGGCACGACCATTCATGGGGTTTGCGTTCTTCCCGACGGTGTTCATGAGCAGCGATAGCCCGCGTTATGTCGAAAATTTTGATGTCCGTGCCGATTTGATTTCGATTCATTGGGGCGGCTCGGTGCCGTGGGAAGTATTCGCACAATGCGCCGACATCACGGATTGTATGCTTAGCGACCCGGTCTTGAGCGCAACACGCGACAATTTTTTACAAACGACGGCCGGCCTCGCGCAATTTACCAATGCGTTCAAGAACGACCCGGACAAACGAGTTTATCTCGCCATCAACCCGTTGAATAATGACCGCAGCGGTGTAGCGACGAATTATTTCCAAAGCGCGACGATTCCGCCGCCAAGCGACACATTTGCCGACCCACAGCTTCGGATGCTCTACCGACGCTATGCCGATTACATGGTGCGAATCTTCACGCCCGATTATTTTTCGCCCGCTATCGAATTCAATATGTATTTGCGCAACAATCCGGCAGACTTCGCGAATTTGATTTCGTTATTACAAGAGGTACGGGCAGATGCGCAAGCTATCGATTCCAGCCTAGTCGTTGCGCCGACGATTCAATGGGAATTTTATCGCTTCAGTTATGACAACGACGCGACGCAGCGTGCCGCCCTTGATGCCTTGCTGACCGAATGGCATACGCTCGGCGACATGTTCATGTTTTCGACCTATCCGAATCTTTTTCTCGACCTAACAACGCTTGATGCCTCACATTATCATTTCGCCGATTATGGCTTCACTTTCGACGCCAATACTCGACTGATGATTAGCGAGACCGGCATTCAGCCCGAATTTCAGACGACGCTCATCAACACCTTGTTTGGTCTTACGAAACAATATCAAGTCGAAGGGATTGTATGGTTTTTCATGGAAGATGCCGACGCGCAACCATTTCCGCAAAATTTCGAGAATATCGGCTTGTTCGATGACGCCGCCACCACATTGATACCGCATCCCGGACTCGCGGTGTGGGATCAATGGTTCGCGATGAGATAGGAAACAGATTATTTGAAGCGTATATTTTGGATTGGCACAGTAGTGATTCTAGCCGGGTGTAATTTTCAAAGCACGCCGGAAGCGCTGCCGACACAAATCGAGTCGGTCGAGGCGCTGGCAACATCCGAATTTCTGCGCGAGAATGCGCCGCCGGAAGGCTTCGAGACCGTTGCTTATCCGCGCATCGACGAGACGCTCAACGATTTACAAGGATGGCGTTATCTCGTCACGTTGGAATTTAATGGCACATTCTCGAATACCGCGCAGGAAACGACGGCCTCTGCCCGCGCTGAGGTGTGGTTCAATCGCACGAGTGCGGCGCGGCGTGTCGTCCTCGAAACATCGGGCGAACTCATCGGACGTGAAGAGAACGAACAATACGAAGCCGTGCGTCTTGGGGCGGATGCGTTTCTGGTGCGCGATGATGTCTGCCTCAGCAATGCGACAGATGATGCGCGATTGGCGGCAGATTTGCGGGCGGGCGACCTCGTCGGCGGCGTCAACCATGCCGTGCCGACCGGTCAACGGGCGACCCTCAACGGCGAAGAAGCGTGGGAATATCGTTTTGAGCAAGTCAATGTCAATATGCCCGCGATACGACTCGCTGATGGCGGTGTCATGACAATCGAAAGCGGTGAGTTGTGGGTCGCGCCAGAGCACAACGTCCCGGTTCGCTTCTATATCAATCTCGATGTCGAAAATGCCATCATCTTCGACCGCCAATCCCCCGTGACGGGTCTCGTCCTGCTGCGATACGATTTATTCGACATTGGTCAGCAAGCCAACATCAATGTACCGTTTGGATGTTGAGCCGTATCCATACGCCAAAATGCAATGCGAATATGACTCTAACCAAGAGATTGCTGTGCTTTCTCGTGTCTCTGTGGTTTAGTGGATTGGGCGTTCGATTCTAACGGGTCTCCTACCGTGTGCATTGCCCCGATTTCAGGCCTGTGCTAAGATCATTTTTGTACATATAGGGCGCGTGATGTGCCCTTGTGAATAGTTCAGATAACAATCACACAGGAATAGGGATATGCGGCGACGTTCGCTGGTTACATTTATTATTTTGAATATTTTTATCTCGCTGGGTGTGGCGTTTGCAGTCATCTCGATTTTCGGCAATGATGATGGCGATGCTGGTAGCGCCGAACGCGGTGGCGTGACGTTTGTGCCTGTTCTCGTGACAGCGACCGTCAATCCCAATGAAACCCCGAATGTGATCATCGTCACGGCGACGCCAGGCCCGGGTACGCAAGTTGCCGCACAAGTACAAGTACCGACTGATTTGCTCGAAACACCGGATTTGACGCAAAATCCAGTGGCAACAATTGACCCAGATGTCCTCGCGGGCGATTCGGATTTGCAACGTACAGCGACGGCTTTGCCACCCAATTGTATCCTGCACACCGTCGAAAGCGGCGACACCCCGTTCGGCATTGCAGAAATTTATGGTGTTGACGGCTTTGATTTGCTTGAAGTCAATGCGCTTGACGAAGAAGCAGCGCGTTTCCTCGCGGTTGGAGACTTGTTGATTGTGCCGCTTGAAGGGTGCGAATTGACGGCTTCGGAAGTCTTCACGCCGATTCCGGCGGATGATAGTGGCGACGCAGAAAGTCAAGCCGCAGACGGGGACGCGGCGGCACAAAACGAAGAAGAAACACCTGACGTCACACCAACGCCATCATCAACACCGACAGCAACATTGCCACCGACAGCCACCGATGCACAGGTCGAAATCGTGCGCATCGTCGGCGCGGGCGACATCACGGCTGAGGGCGTCGAGATTCGCAATTTAGGCAGCACAGTCAATATCGAAGACTGGACACTCACCGACCGTGACGGCAATGTCTACACATTTGATGAGCAATTGTTATTCTCGAATGCATTGGTGACGGTTTTCTCGCGCGTTGGGCAAGACACCCCGGCGGCGCTTTTCTGGGGACGGACACAGGCGGTGTGGGATAGGCCTGATGACGCCATTATTTTGGCGGATGCTGATGGCAATGTGCAGGCTGTTCTTGAGCTTGCGGACACATAATTCCATTTGGCAGAGCAGCAATAAAGATTCAGCATCTTTATCATTATCATTTTGTTCGCTTCGTGGGTGTACGATGAACCATTTCCCACTGCACGGCACGCACGACCATCAT
This sequence comes from Chloroflexota bacterium, assembly GCA_003695675.1. GTDB lineage: Bacteria > Chloroflexota > Anaerolineae > Aggregatilineales > Phototrophicaceae. The sequence goes on along the minus strand of RFIA01000005.1, from coordinate 4,706 downwards.
CGTGCTCATCAAGGCAACCGCGAGGTCAAGCCATTGGTCGGCCCGCAGCGCACCAATCATGAAAGTCGCATCGCCGCGCCAAAAACCAACGACGAAAGCGCTCAACCCAGCCAACAACATCATCAACCAAAAATGCGCCCCACGCCATCGCGATACGAATAGCAATACGACGGCCACAATGAGCGTCATACTCGATAAAATGATTCCCAGTAATTGCGTGTTATAACGCGGCGCGACGATGCCAAATATATCGCCCACCTCGCTGACGACAAATGCAGGATGGTCGGCCAATGTCGCCACCTCGATACCATAGGCACATCGCGATGCGAAGCAACCGCTCCACGCTGCCAACCCGACTAGCGCGACGCCCGGCGCAAATGCCGCCAGCATATCGGCAATCATGATGCGTCGCCAACGCGCCATCACATAGAGGCCGATTAGCCCGCCGACCAGTGCGCCGTGCCAGTCGAGTCCGCCAAGTGTGAGACGCGCCGCCTCGTCTGGATTTTCGAGAAAATAAACGCGGTTCATGCCGACATGCAACAGACGCGCTACGAACACCGCACCAATCAACACACCTAGCAACACATCGACAATATGTGCGATGTGATAGCGTTTATGATTGCGAATGACCACCAACAATCCACTGATGATAATAGCGAGTGAGAGATGCAGCGTGTACGTCAATACACGATAGGGGCCGATATAGGTGAAAGGTTCGAGCATCATAGGCGTTGTGACAATTTTCCTTTGCGTTGAATCTTTTTATGCCGAGTTTGTGTTAATCGCTAGCACCCAAAACGAGTATATACTAACTATAAGGAATCGCGTTCTGCACTACCATTGTGTTTGAATTTTATGTCCCTCACTTGGAGTTGGCTATCAATGACTGAATTTTTCTCACATCTAAATTGGATACAAGGTTATAGTGAGCGTAGCGCGGGTGAAGTGCCGAATACATATTCCGCGTTGTATCGACTGAGCGCCTTGATGACAACCGGTCATATCAATCCCGGTGAAGGACGCGGCGTATTGCTCGACAACGGCCTAGCAGATATATCATGGAAATTGACGTGGCGTGAAGATCATGAAACGCCGGACGAACATTTGATTGAACGACTCGGCGATGTTGATGGTTACGTCATCTTCATGCACGGGTGGACGGGCAATCATCGCGTTTGGGAAGAACTGCCCGCATTGCTCGCGCTTGAAAATCCGCGCCTTGTGAGTATTTCAGTCGATCATAACGGATTCGGCAATACCCGTTTTGTTGACGAAACACCAAATCTTGACAATTGCAATCCCCCGGCGGCGATGCGGTCGTTAGAGCGTTGGTTGAGTCTGCTGCATTTGCGAAGCAGACAAGGCGACCGACCAAAGGTTATCAACTTTGTCGGACACAGCATGGGCGGTGCAGCGTTATTTTATCTCAATCCGTTGAATTGGCGTCTCGGCGAAGAGACACGTTACGCGATTGCACCCGCGCTGTTGCTCCAAGATGAATTACACAGTGTATTTTTCACCGCGCTCGGCACAAGTATCAACATTTTGCAGTATATCGGATTCTTTAAATTTATAGAGCGTGTCATCAAACCAGAATTGATCGATATTTTGTGTGCCGGGGCCAGCGACTATGTTAAGAAATTACATTCGACCGAATATGAAGTGACACCACGCGGCATCACCGGCGCGACTCTCGTCGCGATGGGGTTGCTCCATGACCACGAAATCCCACGCCGGTGGGACACATTTCGCGTCATTCTAGGACACAAAGACCGTATGGTCGGCCTCAGTCCGATGATGGATTTGTTGAGCGATATGGAATTCCCAACAGCGAATATTCGTGTTGTGCCGGGTTCACATTATTTGTTCAGTATCGGCAAGGATGTCGTCTTTCAACACGCGCAAAATCGAGAACTTGTCGTCCAAGATATTCTCGCATTGCACGAACGCGCGCTCGATATACAAAAGCACGGCGTACTCATCGGTTGAATGAACGAAGAAGCAAAAGTCGGCCTGCTCCATTTCGCTGAATATATTCTGCAATGTGTTGGCAACTTGTGTTATAGTGGCGGCATTATTTTTTGAAGAGCGCATTTAAGGAGTACATCGTGATTTATTATCCGGCTGATACCCGTTACGATTCGATGAAATATAATCGCACCGGGCGCAGTGGTTTGTTGCTCCCGGCGATTTCGTTGGGCATTTGGTACAACTTTGGCGGCGTCGATGTATATGAAAACGCCCGCGCTATGATTCACACTGCGTTTGATCTCGGCATCACCCATATCGACATCGCCAACAATTATGGCCCGCCGCCCGGCTCTGCTGAAGAAACATTCGGGCGCGTCTTGCGTCAAGACTTGTCGCGCTATCGTGATGAACTCGTGGTCTCGAACAAGGCCGGGTATTATATGTGGCCGGGTCCGTATGGCGAATGGGGGTCGCGCAAATATTTAATCGCGAGTTGTGACCAAAGCCTCAAACGCACTGGGCTGGAATATTTCGATATTTTCTACAGTCATCGTTTCGATCCCGACACGCCACTCGAAGAAACGATGGGCGCCCTAGACTACATCGTTCGCAGTGGCCGGGCGTTGTATGTCGGCATTTCGACCTACAACCCAGCTCAAACGCGCGAAGCGGCACAGATTTTACGCGAACTCGGCACACCCTGTTTGATTCACCAACCGCGTTACAATATGTTCGACCGTTGGATTGAAGACGGCCTGCTCGATACATTGGCCGAAGAGGGGATCGGGTGTATCGCGTTCTCGCCATTGTGCCAGGGGATTTTGACCAATAAGTATATCGATCAAGTGCCCGAAGATTCACGCGCTAGCAAATTGGCCGGTAAATTTCATTGGGGCGATGAGGTCACCGTTGAACGCATCGACAAAGTGCGCGAACTCAATCAGATCGCGCAGGCACGCGGTCAAAATATGGCGCAACTTGCTATTGCGTGGGTGCTGCGGCATCCGGGGATGACGTCGGCTTTAATTGGTGCTAGCCGCCCCGAACAAATCGCAGACGCCGTCGGCGCATTGGACAATCTCGACTTCAACGACGAAGAATTGCAACAAATTGAAGCCATCCTCGCCGGGTGACGATATATCATCTCGATCTATCTGTATCTATAAACAAAAAGCGGGCGTCTTGTTCGACACCCGCTTGTACTATTAAGGGGGAACTCATGATGAGCAGTTAGCGATTTAGCTGTTGCTCTTGACGGCAATACGCTTTGGCTGCGCTTCTTCGGCTTTCGGCAATGTGATCGTTAGCACACCATTTTCAAAGTTGGCTTCAATCGCGTCCACGTTGACGACATTCGGCAGGCGCAGCGAACGACTGAATTTACCATAACGACGTTCCTTGATGATGGCGCGTGCGCTCTCTTTCTCGACGACTTGTTCCGGTACTTCGCCCTCAATCGTCAAGACGTCGTCTTGATAATTGATATTGATATTCTCGGCATCGACACCGGGTATATTAGCGACGACGGTGTAGGCGGTGTCGTCTTCTGTCACGTCGAGCGCAAGCGGACGAATAACTTCGCCGTCACGTTGATACAAGCTGCGCATATTGAACCAATCTTCGTCGAAGAATCGGTCGATTGCATCTTGCCATGTGGTCAATTCACGGAAAGGTTGATTACGACGGATTAACAGACTCATGTTGCCCTCCTCGTTCAAACAAGTTGATGAGTTCTTTTGATTTACGCTTTGATGATACGCGGGATGTGTAAGAAAAATTTATGTGGAATGTCAGAAATTCATCAGAGGTGTGTCAGACTTATATAAACGAGATTGTGTTGACATTTCGTCAATTGATGAAGCATCAGTGCAAATGTCAACAGAGCCTAGCAAATTTCTGGATCGCGTAAGTCTTGCAAAAATACAGACTCCAACACGAGGGATTGCTCGTGTTCTACCGGCAGCAGACCGAAACCGAGATTGCCCTGTGGGGTGACAATCGCGTATTGATTATCGATCCACGCGATGAAGCCAAGCGAATCGCGCAGATTGTGCCTTGCTTGATAGACAATCCGATCATCGATGAAAAAAGTCGCGCTGTGTTCGCGCCATTCGATAGCGTAGGTGTGCGGTTCGTTGAGCAGCTTGTTGTCGAGTAAATATTCACTGACACCAATGGCGCGTTGTCCAACCGGCCACAAATGACGATACAACACAGGAATGCGCATCAGCAATAGACCAAGAGGCGCAATCGGCAGCAATGCAAAGAAACGCCATTGGATTGCGTTGAATGTTGCCGCTTTCCATCCATAACCGGGAACGCCCCGCGCAAGCTGTATATTACTCGGCGGTGACGCGAAGAAAAACCATAGCGCTTGTGGCAAATGTGGGATGCGCGTCTCGCCGGGCACAAACGGGTGATTCCAAAATCCAAAGCCCGCCGTCCCCCGCAGCGCGTCAACGCCCGGCGATGCGTAAGCCCGCAGCGTCATCCGCAATGGCGGACGCGATATGAAGTCTCGCCCTGTGTAGTCGGCAATCTGCGCATCGCTGTAACGGTCTTTATCGCCGGGACGCAGCGTCAACCACAATTGACCGGGTTGCTGTGTAATGTGCGCATTGCCTAGCGCCGTTCGGTACAAATCTGGATTCGGCTCATTTTCAAATGTTTCTCTTATATCAAACATATCGAATTGCACTGGTAAGCCGGATAGCGTCAAGTATATAATGAGA
>RFIA01000065.1 GCA_003695675.1 Chloroflexota bacterium | reverse complement strand
CATCCTCTGGCTTATCAGTACGTTTGAAGATAAATTCATTCGATTTGCCAAGCCCGAAGATGATCCCTTCGGTTTGTTGTTCTTCCATGACGAGATAACCGCGATGCGCCAAATGAATGAGCGTAGACATCACATCGCTGACGTCGGCTTGTTCATCAATCAAGCTGCCCGCCACAGCAGGTGGGAGGTCGGAAGGGGGCGACGATAAATATTCGGGCACTGGGCCGATTTCAGGATCGCGCCCTCGTGAATACCATAACGCATAGACGCCCAAAGGCCCGGCTAGCAAAATGAAGAGACCGAGTCCAATCGCGGCGAGGTCGATTAACGGTTTGACATTTTCTTCAAATTCACGGTCTGAGTCAAAATCAGATTGCCACACAGGGGGGACGGCGCTTTCGTTATGCGGGAACTGAACGCGAATCTCAAATGCTTCGCTTCCATTGATTTGTCGTGTGTTCTTCGCCGTGATTGTGCTGCCTTGCACACGTACATCGCCCGGCGCGCCATACGTTTCTACCGGGTCAACGCCTTCACGCGGGCCGAAGCCTGAAGGCATGTGTACCGTGATTTGACTGCTAGCAATCGGGAAACCGAAATGGTCTTCGGGTATAGCAACCCACCAAATTTGATCGCCGCCGTCATAGACACGAACTGCGCCCACAACTGTGTAAGCGATTTCAAAGGTTTGTACACGATTGCTGATTGGCTGGCGGAAGTAATAAGTCACCGATAATTCGCTGCCAGAATTTCGCGCACAAAATGTTCCCGGCGCTTCGTTGCAACCAAATTGAAGCGGTTGACCATTTTCAAAGACTTGAATATTTTCCAACGATTGCAAATTGGTCAGCGGGATCACACGCGACCCAAAGCGAAATGTGCCCGTGAAATTGACCACATGCGTCTCACTAACATCGAAGCGGTTGGCGACAGCATCGACATTATCGATGGTTACGTCCCAGCGCTGCCAAAAAACCGAACGTGTTTGCGCGTTAATCTGACTGGCTGAAAGAAAGACCAAAATGACTGCGCTGAGGAACACAATTGCCAGATTTTTTCGCATGGATGCTCTCCTTGAACCTAACCCCTTTCTATTATACCACGCCTGATGTTTTCCGAGAGTGGCGTTGAATCACAGATCGTTGTATGATTCAGTTAATCATTTGTGACAAGAAGTCATTAGATTATGGATAAGCGATAGAGATACGTTGTCTGAAATATTTAAGCATAAATCGTGAGAGGATTGTGAATCATGCAGCGAAATCTTTCATTGAAGATTGTCCTGTTATGTGCGTTGATGCTGCTGGGTGTGCTGGTTCAGCCGTTATACGCACAGGACGATGGAGGTGGCGTCACAACAACAGAAGAGGTGACCGACTCTGCTGATGCCCCCAAGTCGCTGCCGACTGCCACGCTTGATGTTTCGCAAAATGCGGTCGGGGCCACCAATACACCCACACCGACCGAGGAACCTACAGTCACGCCGACCGAAGAACCACAACAGCAGGTTGAACCGACGACATACACCGTGCAACGTGGTGATAATTTGTTCCGGATTGCGCTGCGTTTCAACGTTTCGCGACAGGCACTTGCAGAAGCGAACGGCATTGTCAACCCGTCGTTGATTTTTGTTGGTCAACAATTGGTTATTCCAGGTACAGGGACACAGACGACCTCTTCACCGAGCGACTCATCGACCAATGACACAACGACATCGTCTGCCCCGATGACGTATGTTGTCGCTCGTGGTGACACGCTCTTCAGAATCGCTGCGCGTTTTGGGACCACGGTTTCCGATTTGGTCGCTGCAAATAATCTCAGCAATCGTAACTTAATTTTCGTTGGTCAACGGCTCATTATTCCGGGTACAGAAACGACCGGTACGACAACACCATCGACGACCGATACCGCGACATCATCGAGCGATTCAAGCCAAGCTGTGACGCTGACGTCCGGTTTTGGTTTTGATTATGGCATCGAGGCCTTTCTCATTGGCCAAGACAGCCAAGCGTTGGCTGAGCAGGTCAGTATGCTAGGGATGAACTGGGTCAAGCAGGAAGTGAATTGGCGCGACATCGAAACGACACCGGGGCAGATTGACTTTGCGACACTCGATGAGATTGTCAATGTGCTCGAAGCCCGCGACTTGAATATACTGTTTACCGTTTCCACATCACCAGCGTGGGCGCGAACGAGTGTCGATGAAGATGGCCCGCCGGACAATTTCACGGATTATGCCGACTTCGTACAGGCGCTTGCCGAGCGTTATGCTGGACGTGTTCAGGCATTTGAGATATGGAATGAGCCGAATCTGCGGCGTGAGTGGAACAGCACGATTCATGAGATTAGCGCCGCCTCATACACTGATTTGCTCCGCGCTGCCTACGAAGCGATCAAAGAAGTCAGCCCATCAACTGTCGTTGTTAGCGCTGGCTTGTCTCCGACGGGCTTCAATGATGGGGTCAATGCGATCAATGACCGCGTTTTTTTGAACGCAATGTATGCCAATGGGCTTGCCGATATTGCTGACGCCGTCGGTGCCCACCCCAATGGTTGGGCGAATCCACCGGATGCGGTCTGTTGTGATGCGCCGGTTGGTGTCGAAACACATTTCGAGGATCCAAGTTTCTATTTTCTTGAGACGCTCAATGATTATCGCGAGATTATGCTTGCGCATGGCGCATCAACCACGCCGATTTGGGTGACGCGATTTGGTTGGGGGTCAAGCGAAGACACCGACCCGCCCGCAGCCAACAATATCTTCTTCACGTATACATCGTTGGGGGAACAGGCCATTTTTGACTCACGAGGGTTTGAACTTGGCGCGGAACTCGGTTTTGTCGGGCCGATGTTCTTGTATAACTTGAACGCTTGTCAGGCACAGTTGGACAGCTTCGAGGGGTGTTATTATAGTCTGATTAATCTCGATGGTATGGAACGGCCTGTCTTTGCAGCCATTCAACAATTGGATAAGGGCGAAACCCAACCCGTTTCCGAATAACTTGTCGGGCACATCGCCTTTGGTTTTCAAAGCCACTCATTATGGGTGGCTTTTTATATTATCCGATTCGGTTGATGAGGACGATAATCCATAATACGATGAGTCCTGAGACGGCTACAAATGCAATCCCTGCCAGCAAGAATGTGACGACATCGAAACCTTGCGAAAGTTCTTCGTCTGTCATACGAGATTGTGGGTTAAATCTGCCGGTATAACCAATCGGCTCTGATACGCCCGGCGCCGGAGGAATATGGATTGGTTGTGGTCGGTTGTTCGGGGGTTGGGGGATTGTCGGCGGTCGAGGTGTCCCACCAATTGGATTGGGAGCCTCAGGCGCAAGATTAATTCTTGATGTTGGGGCTACTCTCTGCTGACCTTGCGGCTGAATCGGCGCAGGTGGTGCTGGGCGCACGACGGGCGGCGGCTGCGTGTTGACAGGTTGCGGAGGTTGTGGCGCGGGGGGCTGCACCGGCGGCACAACATCAATTGTGTTTTGTTGCCCACGCTTCTGAATATCTTCGAGAATGCGGCCAAGTTGGTCGGCCATGCGATACCGTGCAGACGGCTCTTTACTCATGACTTTATAGATTACATTGGCGAGATTTTCTGGGATGTTGGGGTCGATGCTAGTGATGAGCGGGATTTCGCTGCGCACATGCGCGAGTGCTAATTCTTGTTGGTTGGCTCCCGAATAGGGTAGTTGCCCCGTCAACATTTCAAACAGCACAATGCCGATAGCATAAACGTCTGAAGCTGGCGTGGGTTTTTCACCTTTGGCTTGCTCTGGCGAGAAATAATGGGGGCTGCCCCAAACAACCGATTGTTTTTCTCTCGGTTGGGTGTCACTAAATGCCTGCGCAATACCGAAGTCCGTGACTTTGACGACATCTTCTTTTGTGACCAAAATATTTTGCGGCTTGACGTCGGCATGAACAAGACCGGCTCGATGTGCATAGCCGATGCCATGACAAATTTGTATCGCGAGACGTAGTGTGCGCTCAACACCTAAGGCGCCAGTTGAGCGAATGATTTTCTTCAGGTCTTGTCCTTCGACATATTCCATCACCATATATTGTGTTTGGCCGTCGCTGCCGACATCATGTACGGTGACGATATTCGGGTGCATCAGATTGGCGACGCTGCGCGCTTCGTTGCGAAAGCGCGTCAGGAATGCTTGCTCACCCGTCAGGCTGGGGCGCAGCACTTTGACCGCGACCGTGCGGCCAAGCATCTCGTCAACTGCCTTGTAGATCACAGCCATGCCGCCTGCACCCTGTTGCGATATGAGACGATAACGACTATTGAGGACAGGTTCATTTGCCATAGATTGTTTTCTCTCATCTAAATATTGAACGGTCGATTAAGGGCGCATAAGCGGGTCATATAATCTGCGATATTCTAATACCGCACTACGATCTGTCATACTGGCAATGTAGTCGGCTACAACACGATGCGTGTCTTCTTGTTCTAATCTTAACTGATATTCGTCGGGTAATTGTTCAGGTTCGTCGAGATAGGCTTTAAAGATCTCCTCAGTGAATCTTTCAGCGCGTTTTGCCATTCTGACGACGCGGAATTGACGGTACATATTTTGATACAGAAAATCTTTGAGGGCGCGATTGAGCGCGAGGAGATTTTCACTATGCTTCACGAGATTTTCTGGATGATTTTGTATATCGCGTGGTGATTGCGGCGCTAGCTTTTCGAGTCTCTCAGCCGTTGCCGACAGCACATCAGCAACCTGCAAACCGATCAACTCGCGGATGAAAGCGTGCCGCGTCACTTCGTCAAGCCTCCCGCCCGTCCATCCCAAACGTTGACATAAAATTACCCATATCTCTAGCGATGCGAGTTCATCGGGGGAAAATAGCCCCGATTGTAGACCATCATCAAGGTCGTGCGCATTGTATGCGAGTTCATCGGCGACATTAGCAATCTGCGCTTCTAAACTGGCAGTGCTGTCGTCGAAGGTGGGGAAGTCGCTCGAGTCATATTCGGTTTCGTGCTTTGCGATACCTTCTAGCGTTTCGTGGGTGAGGTTGAGGCCGGGCCACCCCACATAGCGTTTCTCTAACTCGGTGACGACCCGAAAACTTTGAAAATTATGATTGAAGCCACCACGACCTTCCATTAATTTATTGAGTGTCGTTTCGCCTGCATGACCAAACGGCGGGTGTCCCAAATCATGGGCGAGGCAAATCGCCTCGACTAGGTCTTCATTCGCCCCGAACGCACGGGCGAGGGTGCGACCGATTTGCGCCACTTCGAGCGTGTGAGTCAACCGCGTGCGATAATAATCCCCCTCATCATTGACGAATACTTGTGTCTTGTACTCTAGTCGTCGAAAGGCCGCCGAGTGAAGGATGCGGTCACGGTCGCGCTGGAAAGCAGTTCGTGTTTGCGATTCGGGTTCGGAATAGCGCCGCCCCATGCTTGCGCGGCTTAACAATGCGAACGGTGCGAGGGTTTCTGCCTCAATTTGTTCAAATCTTTCCCGATTTAACAACATTGTGAAGGCCTATCTTCCTGCTAATCATGCTTTGCGTTAGATGAGAATGAGATTTGTATTCCTGTTATTGACTCAACGATATGATATAATTTCTTGAATCTGTTTTCTTAAACTTAGCATAGATCGCGTCAATGCAAAAGCTCAATAATTATCATCCATCGAGATATGGATTGTCTTGAAATTGGGGAAAGGAGAGTAACACGATTTCACTTTATTTGATAGCAGTTGCTATTGTGAATCGTGTTCATGTCACACATGGATATTAATCAAGCGGCGAGACTGATCGAATGGTTAGATGAAGAGCGTCGTCGTGACAAGGCGACTATCATCACATTGGAAGAGCGTCTCGCTCAACAACAAGAAACGATTGATGCGCTTGCTCGTCGTGTCAACAGTGTCGAGTCGGATCATACGACATTGAAGACCGAGATGAAATCGGGCGGGTTTGGAAAAAGCGCCTTCGATCAGATTCGTCAAGAAGTACAACAGACGGTTGAAGCTGTCGAAGCGAGGCGACTGACGGCAGAGCGGGAAATTGAGCGCCGGGCAGAGTTGGCTCGCGAAAATATTGCGCGTCCCGTTCGCGATTTGACCGATAAAGTGAATGAATTTGGACAATATTTATCTGAATTATCGACGATTCAAGCGGAACGTGAGCGTTTGATTTCGACCGTGCAGATATTGCAGCAGCACGTCGAAGATTTATCACGGCGTTTTGAGGAACCCGATAAGCGTTTGACGTTTCTCGAAGAGCAACGCAGACAAGATGCCCGTCGGATTTCGGAGATACAAAGCGAAACGCCGGAAATTCAACGTCAAATTGATAACCTGAGACCGAAACTCGACTTGATTGAAGACCTCTCATTGCGCAATGAACGTCGTATTCAAGAGATACTGTCGAAAGAAAATGAACGTCGCGAACAGATTCAACAATTTCTCGATCAACAGAATTTATTGCTTCATGAACGCGACCAACAAATTGAAGACCTCTCGAAGCGGTTCGGCGAGCAAGACAGCGCGATGAAGCGCAATATGGAGCGCTTTGAAACGTGGGAGGCGACGTATCGCACGATGAAGCAAATTGTTGAAGATTTTGAGCGCATTGGCGACAGGCTAGAGCGTCGTATCAACGAAGTTGCCGAGATGCAACGTTTGAGTGAAGAGCGCTTCCGTCAAGAGTGGAATGATTGGACTTCGGACGACCAAAAACGTTGGAAGCAATTCACACTTTCAAATGATGAAATCTGGCGTATTCATGATAAAGAATTTGAACGCTTTGCACAGCGTGTTGTTGAGCTTGAAAACAAACTGCCGACCCTTGCCGATGGGATTGAGCGTTTATGGAATCTTGAGCGACAACGTGCCGAGCTTTATCGTGAGCGTTATCAGGCGATGTTGTTGGAAAATGATGCCACGAATGCAAATAATGTGATGTCGCCACCACCTGAGACACCAACTACAAACGGTAGTGGCAGTGTCGGATAATTTTGAATTGACGCCGCGACGTTCGTTGTTTCTTTACATGGCACTTGTGCGGAGTGTAATTCATGCGTGTGATTGGTACCGCGGGGCATGTCGATCATGGTAAATCGACGCTTGTGCAACGCCTGACCAATATCGACCCAGACCGCCTCGAAGAAGAAAAAGCCCGCGAGATGACCATTGATTTGGGCTTCGCGTGGTTCGATCTTCCGTCTGGCGAATCAGTTGGTATCGTCGATGTGCCCGGCCATCGCGATTTTATCGAGAATATGTTGGCTGGTGTTGGCGGTATTGATGCTGTCTTGTTGGTTATCGCCGCCGACGAAGGTGTGATGCCACAAACACGCGAACATCTCGCCATTCTCGATCTGCTGGGTGTTGAGAATGGTTTGATTATCCTCTCGAAAATCGACCTCGTTGATGACCCGGAATGGCTTGATCTCGTCGAGCAAGAGATACGCGATGTTGTTGAAAATACTGCACTCGCTGGCGCGGATATTGTGCGCATTTCGGCTTATACGGGGGATGGCATTGCTGACTTAGTGGAACACCTTGAATATTTGTTGGACAGTTTGCCCCCACGTCCTGATTATCAAATGCCGCGTTTGCCGATTGATCGTGTGTTTACGATCAGTGGTTTCGGTACGGTTGTGACCGGCACATTGACCGGTGGCAAACTTCGGGTCGGGGATGACATCGAAATTCAGCCGTCTGCGCAACGCGGTCGGATTCGCGGTTTGCAGAGCCACAAGAATAAGGTTGATGTGGCGTGGCCGGGTAGTCGCGTTGCGGTCAATGTATCGGGCATCGACAAGCATGATGTCTTGCGTGGTATGGTGCTCGGTCATCCGGGCAAACTCGCGCCTACAATTCTGGCCGATGTTTATTATCGGCATTTAGACGATGCCAGCCGTCCACTCAAACACAACGCAGAAATAAAATTTTTTTCTGGCGCTGCCGAAACGACGGGTATTGTCCGTCTGCTTGCTGCTGATACGATCTTGCCCGGCGAAGAAAGTTGGTTACAAATTCGCCTCAAAAATCCCGTTGCGCTGCTTGAGGGAGATCGTTATATTTTACGTTTTCCGTCGCCCGGCGAGACGATTGGCGGTGGGATTGTCGTGAATCCGCATCCGGGACGGCGTTGGAAACGTCATCAGCCCGATGTCATTCAACGCCTCGAGACACGTTTAATCGGCTCGCCATCTCAACGCTTATTGGATGTCATCCGTGAGATCGAACCGGCTGATGTGTCAACGATTGCTGCGCGGATTGAATTGAGCGATGAAGAATTTGATTCGCTGATGGAAGAATTGTTGTCGAATCAGCAGATCATCGCTTTACCAGATGGGACTTATCTCTCTCGTGCTACATGGCAACATAACACGGCACAGATGATCGCCGTGTTGAATGCGTATCACGAGACATACCCCCTGCGCGGTGGCATGTCTCGTGCAGAGTTGCGGAGCCGTTTGCGCCTGCAAAACACCATGCTCAATTTCATTGTTGAGCAGCATGACGACATCATCGCCAACGGCAACACATTGCGTCTTAAACATCATACGATTCGATTCACAGATGCGCAGCAAACACGCATTGAAAATATGTTGTCACATCTTGCTGAACATGCTTACGCGCCGCCGCCTGTGAATGATCTTTTGGAGATTGTCGGCAGCGAAGATGTCTTTCATGCTTTGGTCGAACTCGGTGAGATCGTTCAAGTGCAGCCGGACATTGTTTTCGCACGCCAACATTACGATGCGATGGTTGACGGGGTGCTGCAATTGATTGATGCGCACGGCGCAGTTACCGCGGCGATGTTGCGCGACCATTTCCAAACAACGCGCAAATATGCGATTGCTTTGCTTGAGCACCTCGATAATCTTGGCATCACTCGTCGGCAGGGCGATGAGCGCGTGCGCGGGACGAGACAGCCTTAACTCGGCATCGATTGGTTGTTGATGGCATCCATCTCGATGGCTGACGGCGAATGCGCATCAATTCGCTCGATTTTTGCGCCGAGCGCTCTCAGTTTTTCTTCAACTTGCTCGTAGCCACGATCAATCTGCTGAATATTAGCGATTCTCGTTTCGCCTTTTGCAGCCAGTGATGCGAGCAACAGCGCCATGCCCGCACGAATGTCGGGACTCGAAATAAAAGGCGCCCCCCGCAATGCGCTTGGCCCTTGAACGAGGACGCGATGTGGATCGATGAGTGTGATCCGCGCCCCCATTTGTACCAATTTGTCGGTGAAGAAAAAGCGGCTCTCATACATCCAATCGTGTAACATCACCGCCCCGGCGCATTGTGTCGCCACAACAAGCGCGATGCTCATCACATCGGCGGGGAATGCCGGCCATGGTTGCGCTTTGATCACCGGAATGCGGTTGCCAATATCCGGTATGATCGACAGCGATTGCTTGGCTGGGACGATGATGTCATTCTCATCCGTATCCCAGCGAACACCTAAGCGTTCAAAGACTTGTGCTACCATATCGAGATGTTGCGGCGAAGCATCTTTAATCTTTAGATGGCCGCCGGTCATTGCCGCCGCGCCGACGAAACTCATCACCTCCATATAATCGGCATCGACTCGCGCCTCGCCGCCGTGCAACTTTTCGACACCTTCGATGATGAGACGATTTGAACCGACGCCGTCGATTTTCGCGCCCATGCCGTTCAGCGTATGGCACAAATTTTGTACGTGGGGTTCGCTGGCCGCGTTACGAATCGTTGTCGTGCCGCGTGCTGTGGCTGCCGCGATAATCGTATTTTCTGTTGCGGTGACGCTCGCTTCTTTGAGGAGAATGTCTGCGCCGACGAGTCCATCGGTTCGCATCGAAAAAATGCCGCGTTGATATTCAACTTTGGCGCCGAGTTTTTCGAGGGCGGCGATGTGTGTATCAAGCCGGCGTTCGCCAATTTTGTCGCCACCTGGCACGGGCAATTCAACCCGGCCACATCGGGCAAGTAATGGGCCGGAGAAGACGATGCTGGCGCGTATTTTACGGGCGAGTTCCAATGGCATACGCTCAATATCAATATTTTTAGCATGAACAGTGACCGTTTTGCGGTCTTTTTCCCATGCGATGTCTGCGCCAATGTGTCGCATGACATCGATAGTGACGCGCACATCGCCAATATCGGGAATATTATGTAATGTGACGGGTTCGTCGGTGAGCAAGCAGGCGGGCAGCATCTTGAGCGCGGCATTTTTGTTGCCGCCCGGAATCACTTCGCCGCTAATGGGCTGCCCACCTTGAATGACAAATTGTTGCATGGATTATGATCCTATCTGTACGTCAACTCGGTCACCGACCGCGACCTTTAAGTTTGCTGCTGCGTTGCCTTGATTGATTGCCACTTCGAGATGGCCGTTGCTGCCAATCAAGACGACCAATTCGCCGGATGATATATCACTGTATGTCCGGCAAACACCCGCTATATGTTGTTGATTGACTTGCACCGTCATTTGATCTGAAGCCAGCACAATTGTTTCCGCTTGTTGCCTGCCAAAGCGCGGAGCAAAACGCAGTTGATTGTCATCTTGCCAGTCTAGTTTGCCAATACTCGTAATGATATTGCCAAAATGGTCAATGCGAAGGACTTCGCCCGTAATGTGCGTATGCGTCGCATCGATTGCTAACACAGGCTCAGGCAATTTCACGAGATCATTGCATTTTGTTCCCAATTCATCAAGCGGGAGACCCTTTGCAAGATGCGCCGCCGCCGGTGCGAAAATGTCACGCCCATGAAATGTATTGCTCGTTTTTGGCAGATGATACTGTGCGTTGTCGAGTTGTACGGCGTTTATGTTGCCGGACTCGCCGATGACATAGCTCAGTACGCCATTATCCGGCGCGACGAAGGAATAATCGTTATGCTGCACGGCGATTGGTCGCCTGTGACTGCCAACACCGGGATCGACCACAACTAAAAATATGGTCTCTTGCGGAAAATATTGATACGCATTGAGCAAATCAAAAGCCGCATCGCGCACACTTTGCGGTTGTATTTGGTGCGTGATGTCAACAAAGTGACAATCCGCGTGAATGCTGAGCATAACGCCCTTCATCACTCCGACATAAATATCCTCAATGCCGAAGTCAGTCAGCAAAGCAATTGTTCGACCAGCCATCAACTGCTAACTCCTACGTCATCGTCAATCCGCGACATATTGTAGCCCTTGCATCTGTGTTGACAACCCCAGCCCTGACCGATATACTCGCATTGAATTTGCTTCATTAAGAGGGGCTTATGCCGCTTGGCGCCACCATATAGGCACGAAAATGTTACCGGGCATTGCACGCAATGCCCCAACGGATTTTCTCTGCGAGGTTGCGTTGCATTTTGATTTTTCTTGGCGATCTTTGCGTCTTTGTGGTTGAATATCGTTTATTTTCAAGGACAGAGAAAGTTCATGCGAACTTTGAAGCATCATTGTAAAACGCTCCGCTGTGTTCCGGCGCAGGATGCCATCTTGCAGGGGTGATTCAAGTTGTTGATTTCGATCTCAGTCCCGCGTCCTAGCGGGATTTTTGTTTATATGCAAGTCGATGAGGATGAATGCTATGCTTGCAGTGATTGATTATGGTGCCGGTAATTTGCGCAGCGTGCTTCATGCACTCAGGTATCTCGGCGTCGAGAATATGAAATTGGTGCAAAACCCGGATGATTTGACTGGCGCGGACAAAATCATCTTGCCGGGCGTGGGGGCGTTCGGCGCGGGGATGCAGAAATTACATGAACAAGAACTTGTTGAACCTATCAAGCAACATATCGATGCCGGAATTCCGTATCTTGGCATTTGTCTGGGAATGCAATTCTTGTTTGAACATAGCGACGAAATGGGGGAACATGCGGGCTTTGGTGTGCTCAACGGATATGTAACTCGTTTTCCCGAAGCGCTCGATTGCAAGGTGCCACACATCGGATGGAATCAACTCCATATTCAACGTTCGTCGCCTTTGCTCAAATCGCTCGGTTCGGGTTGCTATTCGTACTTTGTTCACAGCTATTATTGTGTCCCTACGGACGAACGTGATGTGATCGTCACGGTCGATTACGGGATTTCATTTGCGGCTGCGGTCGAACGCGAAAATGTATTCGGTGTGCAATTTCATCCTGAGAAGAGTCAGCGTGTTGGCCTAAATATCCTGCGCAATTTTTTGGAGTTGTGAGTATGATCGTTTATCCGGCGATTGATTTACACGGCGGCAAGGTCGTCCGTCTCAAAGAGGGTGATCTTGAACAGCAGACTATTTTTAGCGATGACCCGGTAGCGATGGCGCAACACTGGATAGATGCGGGTGCGGAGTGGCTGCACGTCGTCAATCTTGATGGCGCATTTGCGGCGACGAATGATAACCTGCGCGTGCTTGAGCGAATCGCTGCGCTAGATGTGCGAGTGCAATTTGGCGGTGGTCTACGCAGTTCTGAAGATATTGCGCTTGCTTTTGCCAAAGGCGCGTCGCGAGTTGTGCTCGGCACGGTCGCTGTCGAGCAACCCGAAGTTGTTGCGCAGACGATAAATGAGCGTGGCGCAGAGGCCGTGTGTGTCGCGCTGGATGCGCGAGATGGCAATGTCACAACACACGGTTGGCAAACACAATCGTCCCTAGCGCCCGTGGAAATGGGGAAGCAGATGGCGGGCATCGGTGTGCGTCATGTGATCTACACCGATGTGAGCCGCGATGGTTTGTTGACCGGCGTCAATCTCGATGCGACTGTGGCGCTCGCCCGCGAAACCGGATTACAAGTCATTGCGTCCGGCGGCGTCAATAGCCTTGTCGATGTGCAAAATTTGTTCGATGCGGGTTGTATCGCCGGTGTGGTGATCGGCATGGCGTTGTATCAGCAGAAAATTAACTTAGCGGATGCGCTGAAAATTGTGAGGCAGAACAATGTTGGCTAAACGTATTATTCCTTGTCTTGATGTTATGAATGGACGTGTCGTCAAGGGGATCAATTTTGTCAATTTGCGCGATGCGGGCGACCCGGTTGAGCAGGCGATTATTTATGACCGCGCCGGGGCGGACGAATTGGTCTTTCTCGATATTACGGCGACGCACGAAAACCGCGATACGACGCTTGATATGGTACGTCAAGTGGCCGACAGTATCTTCATTCCGTTTTCGGTCGGCGGCGGCATCCGCACCATCGAAGATATTCGTGCCACCTTGCTCGCCGGCGCTGATAAAATTTCAATCAACAGCGCTGCGGTCAACAATCCTGATTTGATCAGTCAAGGGGCGTGGGCATTTGGCAGTCAATGTATTGTCGTTGCGATTGATCCCAAATGGGTTGATGGCAAATGGGAAGTCTTTGTCTCGGGCGGGCGCAAGCCGACCGGCAAAGAGGCGGTTGCGTGGGCGAAAGAGGTTGAAGATCGTGGCGCGGGTGAAATTTTGCTGACGAGTATGGATCACGACGGCACGAAGAATGGGTACAATATCGAACTAACGCAAGCCGTCAGCGAGGCCGTCTCGATACCGGTCATTGCGTCCGGCGGCGCGGGGGAGAAAGCACACTTTTATGAAGCCTTCGCCGATGGCGGTGCTGACGCAGCGTTGGCCGCGTCGATATTTCACTTTAATGAAATCAGCGTGATAGAGTTAAAAACCTATCTACATGAGAAAAACGTGCCGGTTCGGTTATCTGGCTGGGAAATCGATACATAGACGGCGCATCTATGTTAGAATTTCTATAACTGCTCAGACCATTTATTTGTGAGACAGAGAAGAAAAAGATTCAACGCAAAGGCGCAAAGTGGCGAAGACGGCAAAAGGTGTTCGTGTTTTATAAAATCGCTGTGATCTCTGCATCTCTGTGGTTCAACTTCTTTGAGAAAGGTTGGTTTGAAAACGTGAATTCAGGACGTGTGGTCGGAATCATTCTTGTTGTCGTGGGGCTTGGGATTGCCCTGATTGCTGCGCTCTTTCTCATCACACAATTGAATGCTGAAGATGGTATCAGTGGGGGCGGTGCGGCTGTCGGTGCAGGGCTTGCGTTCATTCCGGTGGCGTTATTCGTTGGCTTTGGTGCCTTCATGGTGTTCAAAGGCGGTGAAGATGCCAAAAAGCACGTGGAGATGGAAAAGCAGCGCAAGGTGCTCGATATTGTCAAGAGTCGTGGGCAAGTCACGATTGATGATCTTGCGCTCGAAATTGACATCAGCCGAGACGAACTCAAAGCCATCGTGCATCGGCTGGTTGGTTTGCAAGTCTTTGATGGTTATATCAACTGGGATGTCGGCACGCTGTATTCAGAGCAGGCGAGTCATCTGCATGAATTGACGAATTGTAAAAATTGTGGCGGTGATATTGATCTTGCCGGGCAAGGTGTTCTTGTGTGCCCGTGGTGTGGCACCGAATATTTTCTCTCATCGTGATGTTTATTCCCCCAAAGACTTAGGGGACACAATCTCATGAATTCGAGTATCATGATGATGTATGGTAATTGAACATCCATTTGATGGGGAGGAGCATGTATGTCTGATTTATACAATCAGATTGTCGATGATAGAGGTTCTTTGGAGCGCTTGGTCGCTCGGATTCCGGGCTTCAATGGTTATATGGAGCGCTCGGCACGCCGCACGGCCGACCGATTGCTACGCGACTATATCGCTTCACAAATGGCGCTGCGTATCAAACGATTTGCTTCGCTTGAAAAACAGTTGCTTGATGCCGGTCACATGAATCTAATGAGCAAAACGCGCCGAATCAAATCGCGTATGCAAACGTATCATGATAAGATCAAAACAGCAGCACCGAAGCATTCTGGCTTCTTCGAGAAAGTTAAAATCGGCGCCGATGAACTGGAACGTATCTATCGCTTCGATGAGGCGCAGATTCATCATGTTGAGCAATTTGACCCGGTTTTAGAACAGATGGAAGCTGCGATACGCGCATCAGCCGATATTGAGGCGGTGCTTACAGAATTCGATGCGTTATGCGATGACGTTGACAAGGCGTTCGCACAGCGTGAAGATGTGATTATCCAATTGGGAACTTCGATCTAATCAACATGGCAATGGAGCAATGGGGGTTTAATTATGGCACGTATCATTGATGTTATCGATCATGTCAATGTGGAAGATGACGAACTCGCCTATCGCGAACCGCAGCGCGGGAGTGGGGATTGGCGTATGGGTTCGCAGGTCATCGTCGGCGAGAGCCAAGCGGCTGTGTTTGTGCGTGGTGGCGAGGCGCTTGATGTGTTGGGGCCGGGTCGTCACACACTCTCTACCGCCAACTTGCCGATTCTTGCCGGAATCATCGGCATGGCGACAAGCGGCAGAACACCTTTCACCGCCGATTTATATTTCGTCAACCTGAAAGATTTGCCGCAAGTCGGATGGGGGACGAACCCGCCGATTGTGTTGGAGACGCCGGGTCGCGGTCTCGGTGTTGTTTTGCTGATGACACACGGCGTTATCGACATCGGTATCGATGACCCGCTTCGTTTTGTCAAGCAATATGCTGTCGGCAAACCGATTTTGCGCATTCATCACATCAAAGATCGCATACAGAGTATGCTGCTTGGGGAAATTGCACAATTGATTGGCAAATCAGGCGCAGACAGTGTGCCTGCGGTCAACAATATGCTCGACGATCTTGAAGGCGCGATTTTGACACAGGTCAACGAGAAATTTGAAGCGCTTGGTATGCGCATCAAAGCGTTCGAGGCTAAGCCCTTTACGGCGAAGGAAGTTTCGCTGGACGAATTGCGCAATTATGTTGACCTCGAGGTGTGGGAACGGGTGCAACGTTTGCAGATTGCACAATCTGCCGCTGAAAATGAAGGCTTAGCGGGTGGATTGGCTGGCGCAGGTGTCGGGTTTGGTGTCGGTCAAAATATTGGTGCTGCTTTAAATCCTGATATGGCAGACCTTCAGCAGCAGATGGCGCAGCAACAATTGATGATGCAGCAGATGATGATGAACATGATGCAGCAGAATCAAGGGAGTAACGCGGCGTCGGATGCTGCTTCCCCACAGACTCGCGAACAAATTCAAGCCATGTTGGACAGCCTTGATGTGCGCTTTGCCAACGGTGAAATTTCTGAAGAAGCTTACAACCGCTTGACAGCAAAATGGCAGCAGCGCTTGTCCGATCTAGGTTAAGTTGTTGCGCGTTAGGGCAGGGTGATTTCTGCAATCATTGCGCTGTCGCTGTTCGTTGTCGTCATCACGCGCTCACCCGTTTCTGGGTGATAGAAGCCAACCACGAGTTGATAGGTCCCGGCTGGCACATCGGACAGAGGCAGCGTATACACATCGCGATAAATCGTGTTGACATCCCACGTTGTGGTTTCTATTCGTCCGTCTAGTGGAAATTGGTCGTCTTGTGACCATAGCGGCAGGTTCGTCGCCGGGTTCATGTCGCCGGTCAAGTGGACGAATACTTTGAGCGAATCTGTGGTTGTTTGTGTCGGCTGCCAATAGAGATGAATATTGAGTTCATTTGTTGGCTCAGCAGGTAACAAGACATCGGCGCCGACGAGAGCTGCTGTCGCCTCGAAAGTGGCGATAGGCGCCCCCGCATAGTCTGATGCGTCAACCGATGGCCGCATATATTGCTCAATGCGCAGGTTGCCGGTCGATGTTTTGCGCACAAGCTGCATATTTTCTTCGAGCCACCGTTCGACGATTCCCGCATTTGGCCAATCAGGATTCGTCTGTGCGATGAGCCACAGGCTTTCTCGATTATTTGAACTCTCTTGCAATCGATTGATGATCGCTGCTTCTGACTCATTGGGTGACGCGGGGATGCGTTCTAAGCGGGCGGACAATTCGTCGCGCTCATAATAATAATCGAAGGCATCATCCGCCGATGCTTGAATGATGACATCATTGGGTACGACTCGATGCGCCAGATATTCGGACAACAAATCCCAGCCGGGTGATTTTGCATAAGCCGCGTTGTTGTAGTAATTGTTCAGGCTGATGAGTGCGACTCCCAACCAACCAACAATCAATATGAGCGGCACAAAGCGGCGCAACCCGCCGAATTGTCGATAAGATTTAACGCCGATGACAAGACCGACGAACAAAAGCAGATAGGCCGGTGATGAGGCGAGAATGTAACGCGGTGTGAATACATTGATGCGCGAGGCGACGATGCTGAGTAGGATAGCAGGTATCACCCCGATTGCAATCAAGAACATGACATGCCGGTGCATTCTCTGTTTATAGAGCAGGACGCCACCAATGATGAGGCTCACGAGAATAAGCGGCCAGATGATTTGGGTTATATCTTGCGGCAAGGTGCTGCCGAAGGTGAGTGTCGGGAGGAACCATGTGAACAACTTGGAAATTGACGAATTGCCGGTTGTGCCCGTATAACCACCGCCGGAAATTAAACGCTCTTGTAAATACCACGGCGCCAGAATCAATGCGATCAACACTTGCGCGACAATCCAACGCTTTAAGAGGCTACGCTCATGACGATAACTTATGAGTACATATACATTCAGCGAAAAGAGGACGAATAACTCAAGATAATAGACATACGCCGCCAATGCCCCCGCGATAATGTATAACCCCCAATCGATGAGGCGGCGCTTTTCGACGGCTCTGAGCGCGAGCCATATCCCCGTTGCGCTCAGCCCCGCCCAAATCGCATAGTTGCGAGCATCTTGCGCATGCCAGATTTGAAACGGATGCAGCGTCCACAATAAGGCGGCAATCAACCCCATTGCTCGCCCGCCGATACGCTTGCCCAAGGCGTATAGTGCTGCGATACCGAGTAGATTGAGTAACGCAGGGAGTAGCCGGATGATGAATTCATCGTCCGAGAAAAGTTGACCCCAACCGCGAAACAGCGCATACGCTAGTGGGGGATGAGGGTCTACCGTCGCGACATTTTTCAGTGTATCGCTGAGCGGCTCGTTGACCCAATGGCGAATGGTGAATGCCTCGTCGCCACGATAGGGCAGTTTGTCGATGTGATACAAGCGCAGGCCGAATCCCAATAATATCAGGAGCGTAACGATCAATACCGCTAAATTATTGTGTGCTTTCAAGGGGATACAATCGCCTTTTCGAGGGCTTCCATTTGTGCTGTGTTCAATCGCTTGGACGACTCGTCTGCGGCAGCCGTTTTGTTGAATTGGCGGATATATTCTTTGATGTTGGGCTTTTTCTTGCTGTCGGCAAAGACAACCGGTACGCTCGGGTCTTCGATTGTGACATTCGCTGACGGATGAATGAAAACGATGACGGGTTGAATTGGCACGTCCCCAATGTCTTCCGTCAAGAGTCCCTTAACATATTGAATCGCTTTTTCGGCGTCGCTGTTGGGGTCGCCGAGACCCTCAAAGCGAAACAAGCCGAGCAATTTGCCGGGGATGGTTTTGTGTGTCTGCCATTTGTCGTTCGTGACGGTGAAGCGGCCATCTTGAAAACGTATGATGATGGGGAAGATGCCCTGTTGTGTGACTAAGATATGCTCGGCTTGTTTATGATAGTAGCAGTACAACACACTTTTATTGCTCACACCTTTAAGCCCGTCTTTGAGCGCATTTTCAGGGCGGGGAGGACGTACCCACTTATTGGTCATCTTGACGGCGGTGATGACAATAGCGAGCGTCGTCAACAATGCCACGATTGCCACTAATGTTCCCGCAGCGGGGTCTCCGACTGCATCAGCGATCAGATTGGGATTGACGAGAAAGAAGCTGAAAAAGATCACAGGAATGCTCAGCAACGTGAGTATATTGGCAAACCTGCGATTGCGTTTTGCTCTTGGTGTGTTTATTTCAAGGCGCATGATATTTTTGCTTCGGCTAGACGGTGATACGCATCACCATCAACTTGATGACGCCGCTTGCCCCTCAGAAGTTGTGTTCGTAGCAGGGGGCGGCGCATTGAGGTTGACGAAGTACGATAAATTGCCCCCACTAGGAATTTCGGCACAAACGAGGTCGCCGAAGCGCTCACTCGGCAAGATTTGCCACCGGCGTGGCACGCCGGAAGCGAGGCCGACGGCGAGGGTGCTGGCTGCATCGCTAGGATTGGGGCGAATACAATGCGTGACGGGTGTTGCTAGCCGAACGGGGACGACTCCGTTTTCGTCAAAAATCGAGATGTCGTACAACAGTTGTTTACGCTCAAAACCCGATGGCGAACTCGGCGCGAAACCTGGCCAAATTTCTTGACAATGAATATCAATCGAATCGTGCAAGCTGATTTCAATGTCTTCTATGTCTCGCGACAGGGTTTCACATCCGGCATACGTTCGCAGCACACTTAAATCTGGCGCGGATGAGCCATTGCCTGTTGTCTGAGTGATAAGCGGCGTGGTTTCAGGAGCAGGTTCTGCACCGGTTGGATTGACGGGGTCGCAGGCGTCGCCAATCGAATCGCCGCTCGTGTCGCGCTGGCTTGGATTGAAGACAGTGCTGCAATTGTCAAAGGTATCGGGGATGCCGTCTCGGTCTTGATCGGTGCTGATTTCTGCCGTGATGCGAGCGACACCGCCTAAATCGAGATTAACCGGGCCGCTGCCATCCGCCGGGCCGAATACTTGTGCCGATGACAAATTTGCCAGATCAAATGTGCCGCCGGGTGTCCATGCCCAATAAGTTAAAACCGATGTCCCCGACGTGTCGGCCAAAAACTCGAAATCGACCGGTAGATAAAAACCCACCCACACCACGGGCTGCGTGATGATGACCGGTGGATTGAAATTCGCAACAAAAGTGCCGGATTGTGTGATGTTGACGGTCGTCCGCCCGACGAGTGTGGCATCAATCGGTGAGCCACCATTGGCGTCTTGATAAATGACGACTTCGCTCTGCGCACCGGGAACAGGCGCGTTCACGGCAATGCTCACTTTATCCACCGCAGCAGGCAATTGAATGCCGACCGGCGTTAGGTCGAAGCCATTCATCACAAGCGATGGCTCGCCCGAAATAAACCAGACGGTGCTGGTGTCGCCGGAGTTGTTGGATAAGACCACTTCGCCTGCATTGACCGATAAGGTAAGCAGTCCGCTCAGAAGTGTGAACAATAGGATAGATAGAAATCTTTTCTTTGAAAGCATAATTTTATCCCGGGATTATGAGGTCTCAAGATTGATGCACGGCTGTATTTTAGGCACAACCCGGTCAGAGGTCAAGCAACAACAATGGACTTGCTTTATCCGGGTCTTGTTCCGGCGACTTCAGCTTGCTATAATGTTTTGCAGTCGGCCACCCTAGCTCAACGGCAGAGCAAACGCTTCGTAAGCGTTAGGTTATGGGTTCAAATCCCATGGGTGGCTCTTCTCTTGCCCGTGCGTTGAGGCGTAGCGGGCAATTTTTTTGGGGCTTGTCTCGCGTAATGCAGCTAATCTGTCGGAATTCAGAAGGATCAAAAAGCGCGCGAAAAAGTGTTGCGAAAAAGTTTGCCTTTTTGTCAACACAAGGCGTGCGTTTTGTGGTAGGCTTTTTTCAGGGCTGAGTGAGCGAGGACTGAGGACTGAGTTATCGAGTAATGAGTTGAAAGTGATGTGTCATGCGTGTTGTTGCAGTGAAAATGGTTTTTGCAACTGCCGCAACTGCTGCAATTGCCGCAACAAAAGCATTTCGGCTATCAGCCCGTCGGTCCCTAAAAGTCTGATGCTTGCAATGCTGAAATTGGGTGAGCCGGTGAATAATTGATAGAATCAATATGAGTTGGTGAAGCATGGCGAATGAATTTCGTCCGGTGACAATAGCTGTCGCCGGTGGGAGTGGGTCGGGCAAAACGACGGTGGCGAATGCCATTCTTGAGCGTGTCGGTAGCCACAACATCGCCTATATCCCGCATGATGCGTATTATAAAGACCTGTCCGAAAATATGCGGCTTGAGAGACGGACGATCAATTTCGATCACCCCGATTCGCTCGACACGGCATTGATGATTGAGCACATCAAGCAATTGCAAGCGGGGCAGCCGGTCGAAATTCCGGTTTATGATTTCACGACCGACCGCCGCACGGATAGCACCATCAAGATACAACCGCATCCGATTATTTTTGTCGAGGGCATTCTAATTCTCGTGGAAGCAGAACTACGCGAATTATTCGACATCAAACTTTTTGTCGATGCCGATGCCGATATACGCTTCATCCGGCGCTTGAAGCGTGATATTGCCGAACGAGGGCGAACGGTCGATACCGTGGTCAATCAATATTTGGCAACAGTGCGCCCAATGCACCTCGAATTCGTTGAGCCGAGCAAACGTTATGCCGACGTTATTATTCCTGAAGGCGGTCGTAATGAAGTCGCGATTGACTTGATTGCAGCGCGTATTCGGGCTATGTTACAACAGAGTGATTCACTAGGGGGTTGACTCTAAAATGGGCAAGATGATATACTCTCTTCATTAATTTCATAGAAATGACGAAGACCGGGAAGAGTAAGCAATCCCTTCTGTGTAAGAGAGTGCAGGTCATTGGCTGTGAGCCTGCTCACCGAAAGTTGCTGAATGTCACCCGCGAGTCGCCGAACTGAACCGCGAAGTAAGTTTGGCCGGGCACGCCCGTTACAGCGTCAGAGCGTTTCGTTGAATTTATGATTCGGCGGAAAAGCAGGGTGGTACCGCGAAAATCTCCCTTTCTCCCCTTTCGTCCTTGCATGGATGGAAGGGTTTTTGTTTGTTAAGGGGGATTGCTAAATATCAGGGAATGTGTCATGGGCAGACAACTGGCGAAAAATTTTGATTTTGCTGAGGCTGAAGCTCGCATCTACAAATGGTGGGAACAAAACGGCTGGTTCAAACCCGAAATTGCGGAAGACGATGCCGAGCCGTTTGTCATTAGTATACCGCCCCCGAATGTGACAGGGGCGCTGCATATCGGCCATGCGTTATTCGCGACGCTTGAAGATTTGATGATTCGTTATGAACGGATGCGTGGCAAAGCGGCGTTGTGGGTGCCAGGGACAGATCACGCAGGCATTGCTACACAACTTCAAGTTGAAAAAGTGCTGCGCGAAGAAGGCACGAGTCGTCATGAGATTGGTCGGGAAGAATTTCTCCGGCGAACATGGCAATGGAAAGAACGATATGGCGGTCGTATTCAACAACAACTGCGTCGCATGGGCGCTAGTTGTGATTGGGATCGTGAACGCTTCACACTCGATGAAGGGCTTTCTAAAGCGGTTCAAGAAGTTTTCATCAAACTTTATGAGCAGGGGTTGATTTATCGCGGGCCACGTCTTGTCAATTGGAGTCCCGGCTTGCAAACGGCAGTTTCCGATCTTGAGGTCGAACGCTTTGATGAGAGTGCGAAGCTCTATTTTTTCAAGTATCCAATTGAAGGGGGCGGGTATATTCCCGTGGCGACGACTCGACCGGAAACGATTCTGGCGGATACGGCTGTCGCGGTGCATCCTGAAGACGAACGTTATCAAGCGTTTATCGGCAAGAATGCGTTGGTGCCGATGCTCAACCGCCCGATTCCCGTTATCGCCGATGAATATGTTGATCGTGAATTCGGTACGGGGGCGCTTAAGGTGACGCCGGGTCACGACTTCAACGATTATGAAATTGGGATGCGTCACAATTTACCGATTATCTCGGCGATGAATCGTGATGCAACCATGAATGAACAGGCGGGTTCTTATGCTGGGCTTGACCGCTTTGCATGTCGCGAGAAATTGTGGACAGACATGGAAGCGGCTGGGCTAGCGATTCGCGTCGAAGACCACATTCACAATGTCCCTCGCAGTCAACGTGGGGGCGAGTTGATTGAGCCAATGCTCAGCACGCAATGGTTTGTCAAAATGCAACCCCTTGCTGAAAAGGCTATCGCGGCTGTGCGCAATGGCGACATCAAAATTGTGCCGGAGCATTTTGAGAAAACCTATTTCCACTGGTTGGAAAATATACAAGATTGGTGTGTGAGCCGGCAGTTGTGGTGGGGGCATCGCATCCCGGCGTGGTATGGGCCCGACGGTGAGATTCATGTCGGCAGGGAAGCTCCCGACGATGGTCGTGAATGGATTCCCGAAGAAGATGTGTTGGATACGTGGTTTAGCAGTGGCTTGTGGCCGTTTAGTACGCTCGGCTGGCCGGAAGAAACCGACGATTTTCGGCGTTTCTATCCCACATCGGTGATGGAAACCGGCTATGACATTTTGTTTTTCTGGGTCGCTCGGATGATTATGCTCGGTCTATGGTTTACCGGCAAACCGCCGTTCCACACGGTCTACTTGCACGGTTTAGTGCGTGACAAACATGGCCGCAAAATCAGCAAAACATTGGGCAATACACTTGACCCGATTGAACTTGTTGACAAATATGGCGCCGACCCATTGCGATTTACCTTGGTCACAAGCGGTACACCGGGCAACGACATCAATCTTGATCCGGCACGGGTGGAGGCCAATTGGCGCTTCGTCAACAAAATGTGGCAGATGACGAGCTTCACATTGCAAAATCTCGATGATGATTTTGAGATGGGATTGCCCGATGTGGATGCGCTTGATCTGCCTTCACAATGGATTTTAAGCCGCTTGAATCGACTGATTGCGACCGTTGACCGTTTGTTCGGCAATTACCAATATGGTGAAGCTGGGCGGCAGATTTACGAATTCTTGTGGCATGAATTTGCCGACTGGTACATCGAGATTAGCAAGTATCCACTTTATGGTGACGACCCGGTGGCGCGGCGCAAGGCGCAGCAGGTTTTGGTGCATACATTGGATACAGCCTTCAGGTTGTTGCATCCGTTCATGCCGTTTGTGACGGAGGAGTTGTGGCAGCACATTCCACATCAAGGTGAAGCGCTGATTATTGCACAATGGCCTGAAGTCGATGAAACGTATCTCGATGACTCTGCCGAAAATGTCATGAATATGTTGATCGACCTCGTTCGCGGTGTGCGCAACGTGCGTAAAGATTACAATGTTGATCCCGGTCGCCGTATCACGGCACTCGCTGAAGCCGGGAGGCAGCGTGAAATCATTGAGCAGTTTAGCTACGTCTTCTCGCGTCTTTGCAACATTGAAAATGTGGACTTCTTGGATGATGGCGTAGAAGCGCCGGAAGACGCGGCGTCTGTTGTGTCGGGAGAAGTTATTCTCTATCTTCCGCTGGCCGGTATGGTGGATATTGAAGCCGAACGCCAACGCTTAACTGCTGAGCGAGAAAATTTGGAGCAGATGATCGCAAAATCGCAGAAAATGCTGGCGAATGAAAATTTTGTCACTCGCGCAAAACCCGAAGTGGTTGAACGTGAGCGAAATCGCCTCGTAGATTTTGAAGCCCAGTTGGGGCAAGTCACCGAACGGCTTGAAAAGTTGACATCATCATCTTAAAGAATCGCACACGCCCTTATCATCCAAGTTGTGCAAGGGCGTGTGCGTGCATCAATGATCAAAGAAAACCTATTTGGGAGATTTTTCTTTATTTTGATGGTGAAAATAAATTTCACGTCCTGCTTCTTGTGCTGCTTTGCGTACTTCGATGTCCGGGTCATTATCATAGACCTCTTTTAGCGCCTCAAGCGCTTCAGCTGCTTTGATGAGCGCAAGCTCCCGCACCGACTCAAGCCGCACATTACGGTCACGATTTTGTAGCCTCGCGATATGATATTCTACAATTCGTTGTGTTGTCACCTGAAGCCTCGCTATTAATCACACACAATTTGTGCAGACAAATTTACACCGGGTGTGTTATACCACCCGTCACCCGACGATCAATAGGCTTGAGATTGATTTGCTATTCCTAGTCTGAATCGACTCTACATCAATTCCCAGTTTCATGTCAATCCTACCAGCGAGTAGATTTTGTTTGTATTTGTTAATGTCGGAAGTGCCTTGTTCCGGTGAATAGCATAGCGATATGGGCGTCATTTGCGGCATCAATCACTTCTTTGTCTCGGATAGATCCGCCAGGTTGAATAATTGCTGTGATGCCTGCTTCGGCTGCGACCTCGATGCTGTCTGCGAAAGGGAAGAAGGCATCGGAAGCCATAACTGCGCCTTTTGCCCGCTCACCTGCTTTGGTGATAGCCAGTTGTGCAGCATCGACGCGGCTTGGCAACCCACCACCAATACCCACCGTTGCGTGATGGATGGCTAGTACAATCGCATTAGATTTGACATGCTGGACGGCTTTCCACGCGAAGCGCAGACTTTCTAATTCGTCTTGGCTAGGCTTGCGTTCGGTAACTGGTGTGAATGTTGATCCCTCTGGGTCGCCCGTGTCAAGTTGTTGAACGAGCATCCCATTGTGAACTGAGCGCATCTCGAAATTGTTCGCTCGATATGATTGCGTCAATTGTATCACCCGGCAATTCTTGCGTTTCTCGGTCAAAGCCATTTGTGCGGGGACGGTGAATGCAGGGGCTGCAATGGCCTCTACGAATAATGCCCCCAATGCCTCAACGAATTCGAGATCAATCTCGCGATTGGCCGCGATGACACCTCCAAATGCGGATAATGAGTCTGATGCAAGTGCTTTTGCGAATGCTGCTGCCATCGAATTGTCTGTAGCAATGCCCGTTGGTGTTAGATGTTTGACAATACACACAGTCGGCTCGTTAAAACTGCCTACCGTTCGCCAAGCGGCATCAATGTCAAGTATGTTGTTGTATGACAATTGTTTTCCGCTCAAAAGTTTCCCGCCGAGAGGTTGTGCGGAGGCATTTTGTCCATAATACGCGGCACTTTGATGGGGATTTTCTCCGTATCGCAATGTTTCGACTCGGCTTAATCCGATTGATAATTGTTCTGGCAACAAATGGTCTGAAGTATCTGCGGGAATATCACGAGAGAGAAACGCATGGATGGTTGTATCATAATCACGGGTGTGGGCGAATGCTTTGACAGCCAATTCTCTGCGAATCGCTATATCAATGTCTCCTGTCGTTTTTAATGCCGCTATAATTTTCGTGTAGTCACTAGGCGAACAAACAACCGTGACATAGAAAAAATTTTTGGCGGCTGCTCTCAGGAGTGTTACGCCGCCAATATCTATTTGTTCAATCGCATCTTGGAGCGATACACCCGCACGGGCTATCGTTTCGCTGAACGGATACAAATTACACACAACCATGTTGATCGGGGCGTAGCCGTGTTGTTGCAAGGTCTCAATATCTTCGGCTTTGTCCGTGGCCAGAATACCGGCATGAATCGCGGGATGCAGTGATTTTACACGTCCGTTCAACATCTCCGGCATACCAGTTAACTGCTCGATAGCCGTGACGGACAACCCCGCCTCTTTCAATGCTTGACCGGTGCCACCACTGGCGACAATGTCCCAGCCAAGCCCGACTAATTCTTCGGCGAAAGCGACAAGTCCCGTTTTGTCATATACGCTGAATAGTGCGCGAGGCATCTTGATTAGTCCTTATTTTGTATGATGTGTCTGATTTCATCCGCGAAAGTTTTTGCTATCGGCGCTGCGTCGCCCGTGTAAGTTTCTATCGTGAGCAGGGCGGTTATTTCTTCAGGCCGAAGATATTTTCTCAACTCAGCGTTTTTCACGAGATATTCCTGTAGCGGATTGTCTGCACCAGCATTGACGACTTCCCACGCTGCAAGGCTCTCGTTTCTCAACAGCTCGTGCATTGCTTGACGGTCAGCGCCAGCTTTGACGGCGGCCATCATCACGCGCTCAAGTGCTGAAAACATGCCGAAGCGATCAAGATTCTTTCTTGCGGCAATGGCATCAAACGTAAAATTCTGGATGATGTTCCGCATAACCATGAGCATCTCGTCAAGTGCCAAAAAAGCCGAGGGCAATATTTCGCGGCGGTTGGCCGAGTCGTCAAGTGTGCGCTCAAGTAACGATTGGCTGGCATTCATCCACGCAACTTGTGGCAGGCTGGCAACATATCGCGCCAGACTGTTGATTTTCTCGGAACGAATGGGATTACGTTTGAATGGCATTGCCGACGAACCGACTTGTTTGCTCGCAAACGGCTCAACGATTTCACCGCTAAATGGCGATTGTAACAGGCGTAGATCGAACGCGAGTTTGTGTAAACTAGCTGCTAAGCCTGCCAATCCGGTAAGAACGAGCCAATCTTGCTTGCGCGGATATGTCTGCCCAGTGACGGGATAATAAGCGAGATCGAGTTTCGCCATCACCCGTTTTTCCAACTCTTCGGGCGAAACAGAAACATCCGTCAATAACTCTGCATAAGATGCGCGAGTTCCAACAGCGCCTTTTAGCCCTTTGCCGCGCAGTGTCGTGTAAATATGTCCTTTGATAAGAGCGTAGTCTTCAAGCATATCCTGTGCATAAAGCGAAAGTCGATACCCAACCGTTGTCGGCTCAGCCGGTTGAATGTGTGTATAGCCCATCGTGGGTACATCGGCAAATTGCTCAATTTTGTCGCTGAGGATTAGAAGTAATGTTTCGAGTTGGCTGAGGATAATATGCAGACTGTCTTTGATTCGTATCACATCCGCATTATCTTCAATGTCAGCACTTGTAGCGCCGAGATGAATGATGCCGCCACCGACAGGACATTGCTCTGCGAAGGCTTT
>RFIA01000064.1 GCA_003695675.1 Chloroflexota bacterium | reverse complement strand
GCTTGACTGTTGTGCTGTGTATCGTTAATATCGCCACTGTCAAATGGGGAAGGTTTTGGTTTGCAATGATTGAAAATATACAATGGCAAGGGCATGGTAGCTTTGTCATTCATGAGGCACCGTTGATCTACATCAACCCATGGCGTGTGCCGCGTACCGCTTTTCATCCCGATGTTATTTTGATCGGGCATGACCATTACGACCACTTTTCTCCGGCAGATGTTGAAAAGCTCAGCGGCTCAAATACGATTGTGATTAGCAATGAACGCGTTGCCGAACAGCTTCAAGGTTGTCATGTACTGCGTCCATGGCAAACGATCACCGTTGGCCGCGCAGCCATCAAAGCAGTTCCGGCATATTCGCCGACCGGTTGGCAACACCCCCTCAACGATGGCGGGCTTGGTTTCATCATTTCGCTTAATTTCTACGACATTTATTACGCGGGGGATACGCAAATCATCCCTGAGATGGATGCCATTCATCCCGATATTGCGATGTTACCCATCGACGGGAACGGTACACTGACTGTCGATGACGCTGTCGAAGTGACTGAGAAAATGCAGCCCGGTTATGTCTACCCATTTAATTGGGGGAATGCAACAGAGGGCGGGACATTGGTCGATGCTCGCATGTTTGAACGGCGTGTGAAGGGCACGACACGAGTCATACTGCCTGAATTTGCTGGTTGATGACAATTTCCGCAATTATAATCATCAAAATGACGTCAGGGGTGTGCATCACACCCCTGTTTATTTTACGCCGCTGGTGTTAGCTTGCCGTTTGTCCACTGCAACAATTTGTCGCCCTCTGTATAAATCAATGGATATTCCTCGCCGGTGATGACGGCGCCGTTAATCACGATGCGGCGAATGTCATCACGACCGGGAATTTCAAACATTACGTCGAGCAAACGGCTTTCGATAATCGAACGCAGCCCACGCGCGCCCGTGCCCCGCTTCATGGCGAGATTAGCCGCCGCTTTGAGGGCAGACTCCTCAAATATCAGCTCAACATTGTCTAGCGAAAGTAAGTGCTGATATTGTTTGGTGAGCGCATTTTTTGGCTCGACAAGAATACGCATCAACGCTTCTTCATCAAGTGGTTCCACACTGACGGTTACCGGGATACGACCGACAAATTCGGGTATCAACCCGAATGTCATCAGGTCCTCCGGTTCAACCTGTCGCAAGATTTGCGCAGTGTCTTTTTCATCGCGTTGTTCGGTCGCTCCGAAGCCCATCCGCCCTTTGAGGCCGATACGTTTGCCAATGACATCTTCGATACCGTCAAACATGCCGCCACAAATGAAGAGAATATTCGTGGTGTCGAGTTGTAGAAATTCTTGATGCGGGTGTTTTCGACCACCTTGTGGCGGGATATTGGCGACCGTGCCTTCGATGATTTTCAGCAGTGCTTGTTGAACCCCTTCGCCCGAAACATCGCGCGTGATGGATGGGTTGTCATTCGATTTGCGCGTAATCTTGTCGATCTCGTCGATGTAGATGATGCCTTTTTCAGCACGGGCGATGTCGCCGTCGGCAGCTTGGATCAAACGCAGCAAAATATTCTCGACATCTTCGCCGACATAACCGGCTTCCGTCAATGCTGTCGCGTCGGCGATACAGAAGGGTACGTCAAGAATACGTGCAAGTGTTTGTGCGAGCAGTGTCTTGCCGCTTCCGGTCGGGCCGAGCATGAGGATATTGCTCTTTTCAAGCTCGATATCTTCATTGGTATGCCCATATTGAATGCGTTTGTAATGGTTGTAAACAGCGACACTCAATACCCGTTTAGCATGTTCTTGGCCGACAACATAGTCGTCGAGATGTTCCATAATTTCTCGCGGAGAAAGCAAGGTCTCCAATTGAAATTCTGGTTGAAATTCTGGCTCGGCAACAAGCGGATGGAGACCTTCTTCGTAGAGAATATTCTGGCAAAGATCGACACAATTGTCGCATATAAAGACACCATCGGGGCCAGCAATTAATCGCTCGACCTCTTCATGGTTGCGTCGACAAAATGAACAGCGTTGATTACCTGTGTGTGTATGTGTCACACCGATTACTCCTATTTACCGTTCTTATTGTTTTCCGCATGAACATCAAGGATGGAATCGACGAGGCCATATTCGACAGCCTGTTGCGCACTCAGGTAAATGTCGCGGTCGGTATCGCGCTCAATCACCTCGCGGTCTTGCGAAGTGTGCCGGACGAAAATGTCGATGAGAGTGTTTTTCAAGCGCATCATTTCGTTGGCTTGGATGACGACGTCGGACGTTTGCCCCTGTGCGCCGCCGAGCGGTTGGTGCATGTGTACGGTTGCGTTGGGCAACGCATAGCGGAATCCCTTTTCGCCAGCAGTCAACAAAACAGTGCCGAAGCTCGCCGTCAGGCCAACAGCCGTCGTGCTCACCGGCGCCGAAATTTGCTGCATCGTGTCGTACATCGCCATACCCGCGTACACCACGCCACCGGGCGAATTAATGTACATTTGAATCGGACGCTCAGGGTCTTCGCGGTCAAGAAACAGCAATTGAGCCACCGTTAAATTGGCAACCTGATCGTTAATTGGGGTGCCAAGAAAAACGATGCGCTCCTTCAAAAGCAGCGAGTAAATATCATAGGCGCGTTCACCACGACTACCTTGTTCAATGACCATTGGGACAACATTATGAATGTGATTCATTATTCAGATTCTCCTTGTGTATCTGCTTCCGCGTCTTCGACTGGTTCAGATTCTTCGCTTTCAATAGAGACTTGGTTCTCGTCTTCGTTTTCTTCATCCTCTTCTTCAAGTGTTAACTGGGGTTGAGCGGCTTCGCCTTTTGCAATCGCGACGATGTGATCGAGGACACGTTCTTGCAGAAGATCAGTCCGCATCGTTTCGCGCATCGCTTTGTCTTCAAATAATGTGCGGAAGCTGGCGGCCTGCTCTTCACCAAATTGTGCGACGACAAAATTCGCGATTTCTTTTTCAAGTTGATCTTCAGTGATTTCGATGCCCTCGCGTTCAATAATTTCACGCAAGACCAGCCCACGTTGAATGGATCGTATGGCCGGTTCATGAAATTGTTCGAGTAGATCATCTTCAGTTTGTTGTGTCAGCCGCAGATAATCGTCACGCGAAATATTCATGCGTCTCATGGCGTTATCGATCAAGCGATTGCTTTCATCTTTCACAAGCTCTTCAGGATAGGAGATGGTCGCTTGTTCGGCAATCTTGTCAACAACTTTCCAAGCATATTCTGACCGCGCATCCATCTCAGCAGCTGCCTCAAGATTTTCACGGATGCGCATCCGCAATTGCAACAAAGTCAAAGGTTGGTCTTCCTGTTCGGTGACGCGGGCGGCAAAGTCATCATTCAATACAGGCAATGTGCGATTTTCAATTTTCTTGACGACGACATCAAAACGCACTGTTCGCCCAGCGAGTTCGCCATGTTCTTCATCATCATCAGGATAAGTGAGTTCAAATGTGCGAAGTTCGCCGAGTGTTGCGCCTTCCATCGCCTTTGCAAATCCGGGCGCAATCTCTCGATCTGCTTCGAGAATGATTTGCATGTCGTGCCGGTGAAGCAGATAATTGGGGGCTTCGTGTAGGCGTTCGTCAATCACATCGTCATGCTCATGGTCGTGTGCTTCGTGGTCTTCATCGGTATCATCTTCATCCGGTTGTTCTTCGTCCACGAAGACGCCATGAATGTCAACGGTGACACGATGACCTATTTGAACCGGGCCTTGACTGTCTTCAATGACGGCGTGTTGCTCTAGCAAACTGTTGATGGCGTTATCGACATCTTCGTCAGTGATGACCGGTTCTTCGTAGTCAAGCCGAACAGAACGGTAATCGTTAAGATCGATAGATGGTTGGAGCGGGACACGAAATTTGAATGTGGGCAACGGTTCTAAAGTGAAGTCTTCGAGTTCTGCTGTGCCATATACTTCGACATCGCTTTCTTTGAGCACCGATTTATAGACATCCTCGCCAAGCTGCTCAACTGCTTCGGCGACAATGGCCTCTTCGCCGACAAAATTTGCGAGAATACGATAAGGGGCTTTGCCTTTGCGAAAGCCCGGTATGTTGACTTTTCGTGAGATGTTGCGGGCAGCCTGTTGCTTGGCTTTCTCAAAGCGAGTCGCTTCAATCTCAACCGTCAGCCGTGCTGTATGATCCTCTAAACGTTCAGTTTGAATATTCAACGTTCAATCCTTAGCGGTGTGCCACACCAATGCCGATAGAATTATATCATTATGCCAAGTGTGTGGACTATAAGTGTTTCGTATGAAAAAAGGCGCGGTTGCGCCTTCGATACTGCAATGGGGAAGGCGGGACTCGAACCCGCACGGTTTGCACCACATGATCCTAAGTCATGCGCGTCTGCCAATTCCGCCACTCCCCCGTCAGGGCAGCAGCGTCATTATATGCAAGTGAATATTTGACCACAAGTCCGAATTAATCGTAATCGATATTGACGCTCGAAATATCGCTGAAATCGATCTCGCTGACTCGCTCTAAAACACTGGCGATGACGATGTGAGCGAATTGAAACATCGCTTGAATTTGCTGAATGCGTTCGACGTACAATTTGGCAAGCTCACTATCTGCTTCGCTCATTTTGGGCATGGTTTCTTGCAATTGTTCCACATTGTCTTTCATGATCGCCAGCGCACGATCTACGTCGCGCATCTCTCGCCCGCTCAAAATATTGGCGATGATCTGGCCGAAATCAGTTTCGGCTTCATAATATTTGCGCCGGTCGCCGCGCCCCCGGATCCACACTTGGCGTACCATCCCCATGTGTTCAAGGGTGCGCATATTCATGCTGACATTGGCCTTCGAGATATTGAGCCGCTCCATCAAATCGTCAAGACTCATGGGGCCGGGACTGAGCAGTAATGCGCCATAGAGTTGCCCCATGACTTTGTTGAAACCAAAATAGGCCGACAGCTGCCCAAGACCGTCAAGCATACTATCTTGTACGGCCATCAATGTATGATTCATGTCGGCGCCGCGCTTATCGTCTGATCTGGAATCGGACATGAAAGGCTACCTCGTTAAATGTTCATCGAAAAGCTGCATTGTCATCATCACGCGAGTTTTGTTTAAGGCAACGAACCCATCACGAGAAATGTTTGCCAATGATTTCAAGACCATATCAACCAGCAATCAACGTTGTTATAACGTTGTCTATGATGATACGTCATGACGTTTTTCACAAGATAAACCACTTGATTGTAGTTTAATCCTAGCATTGTTAATGCCGTGTGACAACTAGCGAAACCGCAAATGGCTGGTTGTTTTGTAATGATGAACAATCGTCTAGCGCAAGATGGGCAACGATGGTATATTGATAATAAGCACAAAATTTCACAAACTCAGCGTGTGTTCGACATTATTGACACGTTGAGGCGAAATTATTCTATCGGATTTGTTCAATCGCATCGCTCAATTGAACATGAATATATCATAGTGTGTTGGCCTTCCTTGTGAGTCAGGAATCATCGTCATTATGCCCACAAACATTCCAGATATTGTTATCGGGCGTTTACCGCTTTATTTGCGAGCGCTCAACCGCATGGCTGAAGAAGGCCAAGAAGTGACATCCTCTCATGAATTAGGCGAGCGTTTGGGGATCAGCTCGGCTCAAATTCGCAAAGACCTATCGCATTTTGGTGGGTTTGGCAAACAGGGTACCGGTTATCGCATCAAATATCTTGAGCAGCAATTGCGACAAGTGCTCAAGGTAGACCGTGAGTGGTCAGTGGTTCTTGTCGGCGCTGGCGATCTTGGGAGTGCGTTGGCGAACTATCAGGGCTTTGTGGATCGTGGTTTTCGGATTGCCTG
>RFIA01000421.1 GCA_003695675.1 Chloroflexota bacterium | reverse complement strand
CCACAATTAAATCGCTCTTCTCCAATCCTTATGATTTGTTTAATCAAAAATTAAACATTGAGACGGATACTCTTAACCGGCAGTTTGTGAATGATTTAACAAATGCCTGTTAGCATCAGTATGTGGAATGTTGAGGAATATTCCACACTTTGACAGAACACTTCCGTTTCATAAGGAGATTCCCAGTGAAGTTGCGTATGCTACTGCTGATGCTCGCCTTGATTTTGATTATCCCGGCTGGTGCTGTTTGGGCACAAGATGATGCCATAGCCGATGAAGTTGTACTCCCAGAAGTTGACCCCCTCAGCGTCACCGGTGACATCATCACTGCCGGTAGCTCAACCGTTTTCCCACTCACCGAACGCATGGCCGAATTGTTCACCGACGAGGGTTACGTCGGTCAAATCACGGTTGACAGCATCGGTTCGGGCGCCGGTTTTGAACGCTTCTGCGTCGCCGGTGAAACGGACATCTCGAATGCCAGCCGCGCTATTCGCGAAAGCGAAATCGAAAGCTGCGAAGCGATTGGCCGCACGCCGATTGAATTTCGTGTCGGCACCGATGCGCTTTCGGTCGTCGTCAACCCAGCTAACGATTTTGTCGAAAGTTTAACGTGGGAAGAATTGCAACTCGTTTTCGGCGAGGCTGAAACATGGGCGGACGTCAACCCCGATTGGCCAGACGAACCGATTTTACGCTTCATCCCCGGCACCGACAGCGGCACGTTCGACTTCTTCGTCGAAGCAGTGTATGACGAAGATGAAACGATCATTCTCTCGGCTAGCAACACCCAACTCAGCGAAGACGACAACATTCTTGTTCAAGGCGTACAAGGCAACGCATTTGCTGTCGGTTTCTTTGGCTTCGCCTTCTTCAACGAAAATCAAGACAACTTGAAGGCCGTCGCCATTCAAGGGCCGGACAACGACGCGCCGGTCGAACCGAACGAAGAAACCGCCGAAAGCGGCGAATACCCGCTTGCGCGTCCGTTGTTCATCTACTCAGATGCGAATATCATCGCCGAAAAGCCGCAGGTTGGCGCCTTTATCAACTTCTACTTGACGCATGTCAACGACGAGATCATCGATGTCGGTTACTTCCCGGCGAGTGACGAAGCGCTGAATGCGGCCCGCGCTGCGCTGCTTGAGGCTCTCGACGAAGATGAGTAGGCGCGACGGTGGAACGATTGAAAATGATGTTCTCATGGGATGGTACACACGGTTGTTGCCTCCCATGATTTGTGTTTGGAGAGATGTAATTACTCAGCATGATAGGCATGAATCGAACAGGATAAAAGATATTGAACCGCAAAGGCGCAAAGAGCACAAAGAAAAACATCAATTTATTCTGCGGCTGCGCGTTATCTCTCAACCCTTAGATCAAATTGATGTCTGTAAGGGCGCGGCACGTCGCGCCCTCACGGAACATACGCAACTTGGACGCAAAAGTCTTGGTTTTTTCGTTCAATAACCCCTTTAGTGGGTTTGGTATGTCGGTAGCCGGATGTTTGAACATCTGGCGGCACGCTGCAAGATTACCCGATTGCGTAAATCCTGATTGTATTGAAGAAAGGTGATGATTTTATCGTGGCTGTGAATGTTGATGTGGCTCATAGCGAGGCGATTGCTCAGGCGTTGGGGCGAACTACGGACGCCACCGTTGACTTGCGTGCCAAACCGCGTGTCCACGAACGTTTGATCAAATTGGCATTGTTCTTGTGTGGTATCGTTTCGGTTTTGACAACGATTGGTATTGTCGTCGTTCTCGGTCGAGAATCGATTGCTTTTTTCACACGGACATCGTGGGAAAATACCAACAAGCCGATTGTCACCGAAGTTGATGAAGCGATGACGACTTTTGAGATTGGCACGAGCGGCGCGGCGTTAGAAGTCGGCGAGCGCATTCGACTCGGCGATGAAGTCATGCGCATCACGAGTCTTGACGGCACGTTGATGACGGTCGAGCGTGCCCTCGACGGGACGAGTGCGCAGACGCATCGCGAGGGATTGAGCATCGAGACGGCGAGTTCGGTTTCTTTACGCGAATTCTTCACCAACACTAAATGGGCGCCGCAAATCGGCGAATTTGGCGTATTGCCCTTGCTCAACTCGACGTTGATGATTAGCGGGATCGCGATGTTGGTGGCGATCCCGTTGGGGTTGAGCGCGGCGATTTTCATGAGCGAATATGCGTCGCCGCGCCTGCGGGGCATCGTCAAACCGCTGCTTGAAATTCTCGCCGGTGTGCCGACGGTCGTCTTCGGTTACTTCGCGTTGACATTCATGACGCCGCTTTTACGCGCCATTCTCGGCGATGGCACGGTCAAAATTTTCAACACGGCGTCGGCGGGCATCGTCGTCGGCATTTTGATTATCCCGCTCATTAGTTCAATGGCCGAAGACGCATTGCACGCTGTGCCACAATCCTTGCGCGAGGCGTCTTACGGTCTCGGCGCGACGCGGCTCGAAACATCGCTCAAGGTTGTCTTCCCCGCTGCGTTGTCGGGCATCATCGCCGCGCTCATTGTGGCGGTTTCGCGGGCGATTGGCGAAACGATGATTGTCGCCATCGCTGCCGGTGCGGGGCCGAACTTCACCTTCAATCCATTTGAATCCGCCGAAACGATGACCGGTCATATCGCCCGCATCAGCGGTGGCGACCTCAGCTACGACTCAATCGATTACAACAGCATCTTCGCGATTGGCTTGACATTGTTCGCGATGACATTGCTATTGAATTTGCTCAGCCGCCAAGTGATTAAACGCTTTCGTGAGGTTTACTAATGCGTGCGCAAACGACTCAGCCTACGACAACCTACATGCCGCCGGACGAGGTCTTCCGGCAGCGCCTCGCGGCGCGAAATCGACGCGGACTGTTCAGCCGGATTTTGTTTTATGCGTCGGTTTTTACCGCGTTGCTCGTGCTCGTGATTTTGTTCTTGAATGTGCTCAACGAAACATTCGGGACAGTCGCCGTTCAATATGAAATTCCCCCCGAAACATTGACGACAGCAGTCACCTCACTCGACGAACTCGAAAAGGG
Source organism: Chloroflexota bacterium (assembly GCA_003695675.1). GTDB lineage: Bacteria > Chloroflexota > Anaerolineae > Aggregatilineales > Phototrophicaceae. Next base: position 3,435 of record RFIA01000421.1, on the reverse strand, counting down.
CGACCTCGTCGCCATTCTCGATGAACATGTCGGGCGGCGTTTTCGCGTCATTCTGCGCAATGCGTTGAGCCAAGTGCCGGACGAACAATACACGACCGCGCCGTTGCGCGATGTATTCAACGGCAAAATCTTCCCGGCGGAGTTGGGTAATCATGTCATCGGTGATTTGGAACAACACCAACTCGCCTCAATTTTGCAAAGCAACCTCAGCCAATCGCAATTACGTGACCTCGTGATGCGCGAAGTGGTCGTCGAAGAGGTGGTCGCAAGTTGGCCGCTTTATGACACATTGTTCAATAAAGACGAGATTGAAGCAGTGACGGCAGAAGAATATCCCGAAGCGACGTTGCGCTTCAAATCGTGGATTAATCGCGATTTCCTGACGACGCCGATGTCGAGTGTGCCGGAGTTGGCTGGCATTCGGACGGCGATTTTGGGCACGGTGTATGTCATTCTCATCGTGCTTGCTGTTTCGTTACCGCTTGGTGTTGGCGCGGCGATATATCTCGAAGAATATGCCGATGACAGCCGCATTAACCGCATGATTGAGACCAACATTCGCAATCTCGCCGGGGTGCCGTCGATTATTTACGGGATGCTCGGCTTGGCGATTTTTGTCCGTTTGCTGGCAGCGCTCACGAGTGGGGCGGTCTTCGGCGTCGAAGACTCGAATGGGCGCACGATTGTCTCCGCCGCATTGACATTGGCGCTGCTCATTTTGCCGATCATCATCATCAATGCACAAGAGGCACTCCGCGCCGTGCCGTCCACATTGCGCGAAGCGAGTTTCGGTCTCGGCGCGACACAATGGCAAACGATATGGCACACGGTGCTGCCGTCGGCCATTCCGGGCATCTTGACGGGGACGATTCTCGCCGTGTCGCGGGCGATAGGCGAGACGGCACCGTTGATTGTCGTCGGCGCTTCGACGTTCATCGTCACCGACCCCGACGGCCCCTTCTCGAAATTCACGGTGCTGCCGATCCAAATTTTCCAGTGGACATCGCGCCCCGAAGCCGAATTCCGCGACATCGCCGCCGCGGCGATTATCGTCTTGCTCTTGCTGATGTTGGCGATGAATGCGACGGCGATCATTTTACGTAATCGATATAGTGTGAGGTATTAACGAATTCCTATGGCTGTCTTTCCGCGAGAAATTGTCAAACCGAATACGATGTTGAGCAACGAACGCTATGCGGTTGAATTGCGCCACGTCAACATTTTTTATGGTCGTTATCAGGCCGTCAAAAATATTTCGTTTCCGATTGAGCGCCATAAAATCACGGCGTTGATAGGCCCGTCGGGATGCGGCAAGAGTTCGGTGTTACGCGCCATCAATCGCATGAATGACCTCGTGCCGGGCGCACGAGTTGAGGGCGAGATTATCTATCGCAATCAAAATTTGTATGCCGATTATGTTGATCCGGTCGAAGTGCGACGTCGTATCGGCATGGTATTCCAAAAGCCGAATCCGTTCCCCAAGAGCATCTTCGACAACGTGGCCTATGGGCCGCGATTGCTCGGTGTGAAGAAGAAATCTGTTCTCGATGAGATTGTCGAACACAGCTTGCGACAAGCGGCCTTGTGGGACGAGGTGAAGAATGATCTCAAAAAATCGGGGTTGGCGCTTTCGGGCGGGCAGCAACAACGCTTGTGCATCGCCCGGGCGATTGCCGTTGAGCCGGATGTGATTTTGATGGACGAACCGGCTTCGGCGCTCGACCCGATTGCGACACAACGTATCGAAGAATTGATGCGCGAATTGCAATCGAACTACACCATCGCGATTGTGACGCATAACATGCAGCAGGCGCAGCGTGCGTCGGACTATACGGCGTTCTTCAACATTCGCAAACAGCGTTTCGACGATGGCACAGAAACACGGTGGGGCGAATTGGTCGAATTTGGCCGCACCGACGATGTGTTCATGTCGCCGGAGAAAGAAGAAACCGCCGATTACATCGCCGGGCGCTTCGGTTAAGTGACGCTGATGAAACGCGCCGGGATGAAGCCAATGGCGTTAGCTTAACAACAGATGAATAAATGTTAAGATTTGAAGTGTTCTCAGCATCATAAAGCAGAGCTAATGCGACCGGCTTTTCCCTCCGGTGTCCCCCCTTCCGGAAAATTGTTAGGTGGCATTAGCTTGTTTTCATCTAACGCGAAAGACGCTATGTACGGCGCCCACTGTGTCCGACAAAATAATGCCATCGCCATTGTCGAAGACGGCTTCGCTGCGTCCCCAAAATCTCACGCCGCGTCCGTCCTCACCGGCGCGTGTATGAACGGTGACGATACCACCGGGCACAATTGATGTATTCGGGAAGCGGTATTGATTGCCGTCGCCATCACTCAGCGTCCACCCTTCGATATTGATGAGTCCCCCTTCGTTACGGATGACAACCGCTTCGCTATCGATGTCGCCGGGGTTGATGACTTCGAGAATGGCGAATTGGCCGCGCACATCGACTCCCGGCAGGACAACGGTCGCCACGCGGGTTGGGCCGGGTGTGCGTGTCGCTGTGGGCGACGGTGTGGGCGTGTCGGTGTCGAGGGCGGTCGGCGACGGGGTGTGGCTCGGTGATGGCGTATTCGTCGGGCGCGGGGTGTTGGTTGGCGGTGGCGGCGTGAAGATGTCTGCACCGGTTACTGCACATTTGTCTGAAGGGACGAGCAGTAAATCGCCCGCGCGGATGCGACGCGCACTTTCGTCGGTGATGTTGTTGAGCGCCATCATATCGCGGAAGTTGACGTCGTAAATCTGCGCAATCTCGAAGACGGTCTCGCCGCGTTCGACGACATGCAGGGTGCATTCAGTCGGCACGACGACGGTTACCGGCGCTTCGGTGGCTGTTGGCGGCGCGGTTGCCCCTGCTGTATTTGTCGCTGATGCTTTGTCGGGCGCGTTCGCCGCTGTGTTCGTTTCGGTTGCCGCCGTCGTATCATTCTGTGATGATGGCGACGGCGATGACGGGGACGACGGGGGTTCGGTCACTTCGGCGGCGATGTCTTTCAATTCGACGAGTGTCGGCAAATCGTCTGCCGGGGCATTTTGTGTGCAAGCCGTGAGGATTGCCACAAATGTTATCCCCGCCCATGCAAGTTGCTTTTTGTTGAAGGGGTGTCGCATTCGTTTGATGTGCATAATACATCTACTATACACTCGATCAATTTATTGTGCGATTTAGATTATCTATGGATGGACAAATGATTGCCGTCGCAAGCGCCATCTCTTATGCCTCGCTGCCTGTTTCGGCCTGAAAATGTTGCGAAAAAGTTTGCCTTTTTGTCAACACAGGGCGTGCGTTTTGTGGTAGGATTTTGTGGAGTGAAAAGTAGGTTGTGTTGACATTTCAGCGATTGATGAGGAATCAGGTGACGCCAAAGCAGAGCAATCGTGCTGTTGGGGCATTGCGTGCAATGCCCTGAAGGGTT
>RFIA01000420.1 GCA_003695675.1 Chloroflexota bacterium | reverse complement strand
CAAAAAGGGAACACGCTGACTGTCCACATGATCGACTTCAAAGGCAACTTCGGCAGCCTCGACCCGCGCCTTGCTCATGAATTTCCCCAACCGGATATAATGTGGGAGTTCAAGCGCTTCTTCACTGAGCACATAACATCGCGCCCGGTTGCCGATTGCCAACATCCGAATGCGGCCATGCTGCGGGCGATTGGTGGGTTGAAAACGACTACCGCGCTCACCATCTTCAATTGGATACCAATGCGTGCCCTCTTTGCGAGTCCATCCATGTCGTGAACGTGCCGCGATGAATCCCGTGCCAAATGCCGACCAATAGGCATCGGTTTGGGCATTGAACTGCCGCATGATGAATTGCGGTTGCCCTTGAATAGTCGCCGGTGTCACATAGACACCGGCAGCGTTGAGTTCGCCCAAGTGTTCGCGGTAATGCACACGATGTTCGTTGTGATAGTTGCTTTGGACGAAGCGGAAGGCATAAGCAAGCGCGTAATTGCCGATGAGTGGCTCTGTTTGATACAAATTGCTGATTTCCCGACTGCTGAAGAATGTCGCTTCCATCAGAGTCAAGTCGCAACGATAGATGTGCATGGTTAGCCCCCATACATCTCGCTCGCGGTCGTCAGGATGGCGCGTATTTCGCCTTCGTTCCGATAAATGGCCGTGACTTCATCCACCAATCCCGCAACCTCGTCTTCAGAAAGAATACGCAGCCGTCCCGGAATGGTACCCGCTAGTTGATCGGTTGCTGCCCGCACCGCTTCAGTGACCACATCCGCTCTAATGGGGAAGTCCGGTTCGGTATTGTCGCTGCGCAGGCTGTCGTACACCGTTTGCGTCAGTTCGAGATTGCTGAAAAGCTCGCAATCGCCGAAGACGATGCCTGCGATATGATTGCGGATTTTGCCGATGCGCGACGACACCGCCCCATAGCGTGAGGAGCGTAAAATATTGCCGAAGGCGTAGATAAATTCTTCGCGGGTTAAATCGTGGAAGGTTTCGATGTCGAGGAAGATGCTTTCCGGCTTGACGTATTCGTCCGTGCCAATGCTCGTTGACGGCTTTCCGGTTTCCGGGTCGCGCATCGTGCCGGTGTCGTAAAGCGCGTTGAATTGACGTTGGTCGGTGATCGTCCGTGCGCTGTGAAGACTGAATGCGTCGTCGGTCACCACACGAGATTTTTGTGCGCCGCCGCCGCCCGCCGCATAACCGTAGATCATGCAATCCATACATTCTTCGCAGGGTTGATTGCGGTTGAGCGTACACTGAAGATCGCCTTTGCGATTATGGAGCAAATCAAAATCGCGCAGCAGTTCACGCCCGGTGCGGCGTTCGACAGCCGTCTGTTTGCGCTTGCTAATCACCACGCGCTGAATCACATCGCTGTTAGGGTCGCTGCTGGCATGTACGAATTCTTTGTTCAACGGTTCGCCGCTGCCCTCTGTGCGGAAGATGGCTTCAGATTCGACCGCCCGCACCAGTAAAATGCTGATGTAACGTCCCATCGGGTAATTGCTGTATTGAGACAAAAAATTGCTCGCATAGGTTTCTAAAACAGACATGATTATTCCTCCTCATTCAAGTCATTTTGTTGATCATTGTCGGTTTTACGCGGAATGCTTTGCTGGATGTAAAACAGGTAAGCCGAACGTAGGAGTTTTTCATCCGCCAACAACTTTTGAACATTGCCGTTGTAGACTCCATCCAAAACCAGCTCATACCACTGACGTACCCAATTTGCGACGGCGTCCAACTTATTAAGACCGGGTTTGTACTGTTCGTCGGCGATACGTTGTAGATGGTCGAAGATGTCTTCGGTGGTAGCAGCGATGATCGCCTCGCGGTCGGCATGGCTGCCAAGTAATTGCATCTTGGCGATGACTTCGTTATATGGGTGCAGCAAACTGCTGCGTTTGAGCGATCCCCCGCGCAAACGGTTTTGCCAAGCATCAGCAGCGAGGATTCGCAACGCTTGACTTAATTCTTGCATAAATTTACCTCCTAAATTGAAAGCAATCGTCTCGATATGGGGCAGCGCATGGCGATACTTCCAATGCGCTTGCTTGTCTTTGCCGGCTTTTTCCAGCAGTCGGTCTACCTCAAAGTAAAGATTTAACGGCCCCTGCGTCATTGTGCCAGCAAGATTGGGTTTCTCGTCACTTTTGGTGAAAACGATACGGCCAAGTGCGAACAGCGCTTCGACTCGTTCCCACAGCGCGACGAGGTTGCCGTCCGTTTGTTGCGTGCCATTCTCCCACCGGAAGTAGGCGCTTTCCGGCACTAGCCCCGCACATCGCAATGGCACACTGTCTAAGAAAAGATCAGGCATGGCTTCGTCTGGCAGAGGCGGAACGGGGCTTTTGCTCAGCAGCACGCGCATCCCGAAATGTTCTTGCAAAATCATCGCATTCCACAACGCGAACAAGTATTTTTCGGTATCATTGTCACCTGGCGCGTTGAGTGGCAAGATGATGATGCCGGACAGTGTTTCGGCATACTGCGGTACGTAGACACCATACGGTTGTGGTTTGCCCTTCTTCGTCTGGAAACTGAACGTAGGGCGTGGCAATTGCCCTTCCGTCTTGCGGTTTATTGCGCCCGCCTCATTCATGTTGAGCGCCTGAAGGGCAAAATCGGTGCCACGCAATTGATTGAATGCTGTGAAGAAACCACGTAAATATGGGGCAGTCAAAAAACTGTAAGGGAATAGATGCAGGTAGAATAAATCCTCCCCCCGCACTTGTGCGAAGTTGAGTGTCTCCAATAGGAATTGGATGCGGCAAACCTCGCAAATATATTTCTTGGGTTCTTTTTTGCTACCACCTTCCAATCGATTGGAGAAGACTTGTACCGTAATCCCATCGCGCACATCTGCGGCCATCCACGGCTGCGTGGGGAAAGGGCTGCTGCAATGGGCACATTGACGATGCTCATTGTGAATGTAGTTGCTCAGATGATCTTGCCAAGCGGCTATGGTTAATGGCTGGCCGTCGATGAGGAGATACAAGCTCAAGTAATCTGCCCACAGAGGAGATTCATCACTTTGCTCTGGTGAGAAATCCTGCCATAAGCGTTCGCCCTCAGCTTCGAGGCGGTTAAATACCTCTTCTTGTGAAAGTGTAATATGCCCTGCGAGTACATAAGGTCGGATATATTGTGGATCGAAATAACTGTAACGCTCGCGCTCGTCATCCGGCAGCTCAAGTAAGTCGTAAATATACGACCACGCCTCTTCACTGTCGAAATCGAGATGTCCCCGCAGCATGAGATAGAATGTTCGAGCATATTCCGCACTCACCAACTGATCTTGTGATGCTGCGATGAAATCGTCTCCTGCTTGCGCTTGCTCAATGAGTGCTAGAAGTGTGTCGGTTCGCTTCTCGGCTGCGACAGCCTCTGCATCTTTGAGGATGCGGGTACGAGCTTTTTGATTGAATTCATCGGTCTTGAATTTGCGTCGCACGACTAAGCGGCCAACCGCTTCCCACACTTTGCGGAATGGGGCACCAAGCGCGAGCGCATCGGGTTTAATTTTGATGCCTTGATTCGTTTGATTGATTAGCTTATCGGCATCGCCTGCCAACAAACTATCAACACGATGTCTTGTCGCGTTCGCTAGCCAATCCAGCAAAGTATCATGTGAAGGCAAGTCATAGTCTTTGGGCGCCAAGTACGCCACTCCATCGGGATACAGGGCTAAGACGATGACATGTTCATCCCCAGTGAAGACATCCATCACGGCGTTGTGAATCACACTCGTCAACAAACCGCGTTGTTCCACCAATTGATGGGTGTGGATCGTATATTGCGGGGATGTGCTGTTTGTATCGGCGAGATAGGCGTTGAGGCCGCTGAGAAAATCGTCTTTATGCTTGCGTTCATCTACCGTATGCGACAGGTCGAGGACATCAACAGCCGTCATCAACTGACCAAGCGCTTGCAAACGGTCGAAGTCGAGCGCATAGCGGTTGTGCAATTTCGGAATCATGCCCTCACCCGCCACCTCATAATGACCCGAATGGCTACGCACGAGATAAGTGATGTCGTGCAGGTAATCTTCCCAATCCGGGAAGAAATCGAGCAAGCCGAGTTCGTAGGTTTTGATGACGTCGGCTAAGGTTTCGGTTGTAGCAATGTCGTTGAACGACCGATTTTTCAGACGCTCGTCGCGAATGAATTTGTTGATGTCGTGGAGCGTGTAAGCAGTGAACATTAAGCGTTGTTCGTTCTCGGCGAGCTTAATGATCGGTTGCAAACTTTCGAGAATGCAAACGCCATTCATGACATGGGTGTAGAGGCTTTCGCCACGCTTATTGCCCCACTGAAAAATAGTCTGAAACTGCTGTAGGCCTTGATTAGCCACATCCTCGACATACTCTTGGAAGACTGTGCCATCTTGGTCGGTTGGACTCAACAATAACTCGATAGTATTTGCGTCAGGTGTCATCATATCACCTCCTTTTTTTCTACTCTACCAGAACTACTCCCCCCTATCCGTGGGGGAGTCAAGATTCATCCGAATATTGTTCGGCCATTGAAAACACGAGGTCTTTGAACTCGGCTAAGAGCGCGTCGCCACCGAGTACACGGCAATTGGGGCCGTAATACAACAGAGACCGGGCTGCTGTGAACAAATCATCTGTCATCGCGTGAATCGTGGCGCTGCCATCGTCATGCTGTTCTACGCGCATATCGTCAAAGCGTTCGCTGACGCCGTAACGAGCAATTCGAGGGGCAAGCCAATAGACAACTTCATATTGATTGGTTCGGCGCGATAGTGTAGGAATGCGATTGGGTAGTATTTGGATGGATTCCGGCACGATGCGCCCGACACGGTAATAGATATATTTATCTTGAAGTCTTGGGCCGTATTGCTTGCTGTATGTTTCTTCACAAAAAGCCCGCATATAATAATGACCACGCATGGCATCGAAACGCGGTGTCGCTGGCTGAACGACATGACGCACGATACTCTCATCGTCACGTTGTGGGGAGCGATATTCAAATTCGACTTTACGTTGTTCACGATAAGCTCGTTCAAGTTTTTCAAACACACTATCGGGAATCGTATCGCTGTCTACTTGGCGCAAGTCGAGGACTGATAAAGAATCGCGTTCTAATTTAGCCAATTGTTCTTGCGACAATCTCAACTTTAGAATGTCAAAAAGATCGCGCACTTGTCGATAATGTGGGCTTGCGGGGGTGAAGGTCTTCACTAAAAAATTCATCCCTTCTAAGGCTTTGGGTGGGAGGTCGAAGAAGGGGAGCGTTCCAAGATCATATAATTGGTACATTTTGTCGTGCCGATTAAAACGTATTTCGACTTGAAAGTGTTCTCGCAAACGCCTAAGGTCACCTTCGAACTGCTTATCAATATCCTGCCCGCTATATTTTCCTGATTTGAGAAGTTCCTTTTTTGTGGCGGGGCCGCGTTGCAGATGCGCTAAGACATGAAGACACCGATAGATGACATCCCATTGACTCGAACGCATATTTCGTCCTCTGGAGGCAATTTTTCGATATTATCGCTTATGATTATTCTAATGGAGAAATCAATTTAATGATAGATAAACAAAATTGTTTCCGTAGAAATTCAATAGAGGCAGCTAACAGATATTCAGGCGGGGATGCTTTGCAGAAATGTCAATCATACAGGACTTACGCAATCGGGTATCTTGCATCGTGCCGCCAGATGTTAAAACATCCGGCTACCCAAATACCAAACCCACTAAAGGGGTTATTTAAGGATATTCAATCAAATGCAGTGCCCTTCAGGGTACTTGGCTTTGTGGCAGCCGGAGAATTTATTCTCTGGTTGCCTCGTAATTTCTGAGCTGCGTAAGT
>RFIA01000419.1 GCA_003695675.1 Chloroflexota bacterium | reverse complement strand
GGCCACTTCCCACTCTTGTTCGGTCGGCAGCCGAATCACAGCGCCTTCCCGCAACAAACCCGCCTCGCGATATTGAGCCGTCAACCAACGCGAAAAGGCGACCGCCTGATACCACGACACCCTCTCGCGAGGATGATTGGGATAAGGATTATTTTGCTCGTACATCGCGTCTTTCTTTTTTGCCAATCCGTCCCACCATGTGTCGTGGTCGAAACCATCCGGCGCGTCGAGGAAAGTTTGAAATTGTGTGTAGGTCACCAAGTATTTTGCCATGCGATACGGACGCTTGATTTCGTATTGTTGCCCGGGCAGTGGCTTATAAGCCTCTGCATCGCCGCCGATGGGATACATGCCGGCCGCGATTTCGTCCGACCATTCGATGTCCGGTAGGGGCGATGTCTGTAGGGGCACAGCGTGCTGTGCCCCTACGGGGGGCGCGATGACGCCGATACCTTTGCGGTCATCCGCGCCGAGCAAACCAAGAGCGCGATAGGCCGCGGCACGACCAATCGGATTCGGTTCGTTGGTTTTATCGCGGGCGCTACTTACAATTGCGCGGCGCGTCATTTCGTCGAGGTCGTCCAATGCGACCGGGATGCCGCTGTCGCGCAAAATCTCGACGGCAAGTTCGGGTTGTGCCGGTGCCACCCAACGAGCGACGGCTTCCGGGTCGCCGCGCACACCTGCCAAAATGATCAGTGTCTCCTCGCGTCCGGTCGGTCGCCACCATTCACCCGCCTGCCAATAGGCTACCGGGTCAAGGCCGTTGTCGAGGTCCTCGCCGAGCACAAGACTCGCGAAATATTCTTGCAACAATTGATGCGTGAAACGCACCTGTTCGCCGACATCGAGCAAACTCGCGCCCATGGCGAGACGCAGCAGCAGGTCGTGATCCACATCCGGCAAATGCTCGCGCAGAATGGCGTCGGCCTTGCTGCGCGGCATCTCGGTCTCAGTGCCCATCGTGTAAGCGATCCGCGCCAAGCCATTCCGAATCAGCGCGTCATCAATCCACGCTGCGCCGACTTGCTCAGCCAACAGTCGGTCACGCTGCAACAGATTATCGACGAAAGCGGCGAACAAGGCGCCGCGATTCGGCGGCAGTTGTTTGCTGATGGCGTACAAGCGGCACACCATATTGGTCATATACGGATTGCGGCACAAGTGCATCATGCGCCGTTTGTCGCGCTGCATCCGATACCAATCGTAGAAGCCGGGTGTTTGGAAGCTGTAGTCTACGTCTGCCGCTTTGACATCATCCGGCCACTGTGTCCAAAAAGCATCGGCGCGGTCGTGTTCGACGAACACATCCCATGCTTTGAGCAGGTCGTCTGTGCCATACATCGCCGCCCACAATTGTTCGCCGAGTTCGGGTTGCTCAATTTGGGCGAAGCGTTTTTGAATCACTTCGTAGATGCGCGGCGGGTCGAGTGCTTTCAAGCGCACCTTGCCGACATCGTTGAGGTTGCTCAACTGCTCTTGATAATCGCGGATGCGGCAACTGACAATCCAATCCGGTTTATCGCGCACATAATCGCGCACTTCGTCCACGAGGTCGCGTCCGTCCGCGCTGTGACGCGGCATCTCGTTGAGCGCGTCGAGCAACACAATCAGGCGCTTGTCCGTCAGCAGCGCGGGGTATTCATCTTGCAAGTTGTACATCTGCGCCCGGACGAAGGTTTCAAAGTCTGTATCGCCATCGAATTGCCGCAAGGGGACGAAGACCGGCAACTTCGGTTGTTCGTCGTTTTCGAGCGCCGTCCGTGCATCGCGGGCGAGGTCAATCGCCAAACGAACGAGGGTCGTCGTTTTGCCGCTGCCCGGCTCGCCGAGCAAAATCACACGGCGTAAATCGCGCAACGGTTCGCGTGCGTCGGCGACATCGTGCCCGGCGCGTTCAAAATCTTCGCCGACGATGTGCTCAAGTCCGAGCCGGTCGAAGCTCAGCGCATTGTCCGCGCCGAAGCCGCCCCATCCGGTCATCGCTATCGGCAACGGACGGTATTGCTCCGGCGACGCCGACAAATTGACGTAGAGCGCGTCCTGCAAGTCGGCTTGCCCTTGCAGCTCCACCCAATCGAGATACGTGCGTATCTCTGTCGTCATATCCGGCGCGGCTTCGTCATCAACCGGCTCATCTGCGGGCAACGGCGCGGGAGTCTCTGCGCCGGGCACAATCGCCTCTTGTGGCAATTCTTGCAAAAGCGAGACGAGTTGCTGCACACAGGCATCGAAGTGGGCATCGTCACACAAAACCGGATTGAGGTCGATGGTGCGCATCGGCATAAACGTCTTATCATGCTTGACCGGGATAATCGGCAATTTGAGATGCTCCGCGTAGAGATATTCCTTCCCAACCCATTTGGATATATCAGCAGCCGGTGTGTCGATATAAATCACCGCATAGCTTGCCTGCAAACCGGCTTCGATGCGGCGAAACCAATTCGCGCCGCCGGGAATGCTGTGGACATCGCGCCACGTCACGATGTGGTGTTTGTGGAGAGCGCGTTCGAGGCGCTCAACGAAATCGGTGTCTTTGCGGCTGTAGCTGATGAATACATGCGCCATGTCAGAGTCCTTGCCGAATGAGGCGTAACGATAATATTATCGAATGCGAAGGATGATTGCTTGTTATTATACCGCGCAAGTCATCTCGCACAAGCACGCCGAATCCTTTGCGCAAATTGCGCTTTGTGATTATGATGTGGATGATATGAAGCGTTGTGCGTAGGGGTGACGCGCCGCGTCGCCCTCGCAAGAAACAACACACAAAGGACAACGAGTCGCGACGATGCGCAGTTTGAGTCAAATGTT
>RFIA01000418.1 GCA_003695675.1 Chloroflexota bacterium | reverse complement strand
TCGGCCCGTTCATCACTCGTGAACGCGCCGCCGCAGACCACTCGTAACTGCGCGTAACGATGAGCACATACGACGGGGACACATCGCGTGTCCCCGCGACAATCATCATTGCGTTTGTTAGCACGCACGTGCATCTACACACGTAATCAAGTATCTTATGCCCTGTCGCCAAACATTGAAATGTCCGGCTACCGAAATACCAAACCCACTGCACGTAGACATAGCCGTTCCTAAAGGGGTTATTTGAGGGTCTCGTCCTTGAGGTTGACCATCTTGCAATCCACATGTATATTAGAAGTTGGGGGGACACTACCAAGCTAGGACATCAAACACTTTGAGATTTAAGCAATAAAGCACACACTGAAACACACCTACTTCTTCACACATCTATCTAAATAAAAGTAATAGAAACCCTTCACGGTAACAATCAGTTGGTTTACCGGCCAATGATTGTTTTTCTCGCCGCAACTTGACCAATTGTTTCATTACCTCATCATCGCGTATTGCCTGTTTGTCGAATACTTAGTTGCACTGAAACAATCGCGCAGTCAATGTCCCTTCACACACATCGCAAAGTTCAATTTTTTAGGGGGAAGGCAGATGAATCATAAAATGAAGTTGATTGTTGTTCTGGTTCTGTTGTTGGCGACAGCGGGTTTGTCGCAGGCACAGGATATGCCGCCATTACCGGGCGAAGCCGTCCTCGATGGGCTGGGGGCGCCGCGTGGCATTGCATTTGATGCTGATGGCAATCTTTACGTGGCAGACGCTGGGACGGGTGGTGAATTTGAAATTATCATCCCGATTCCCGAATTCGGCATCGAACGAATGGCGAGGCTCGGTATGACGGGGAAAATCATCACAGTCGCGCCAGATGGTACAACCACCGATCATATCAGTGGGATTCCGAGTTATGGTTTCCCAGATGAGACGGTTGGCATCTATCGCGCCATTCCGAACGGCGATTCGCTGTGGTTGATTGTTAATGGTCAGGGGCCTGCCCCCTCAAGCGGTCAGTTTTGGAGCGACAATGTGGTCGAGTTGGATGCTGAAACACTCGATACTCGTCGCATTATCAACCTGAATGCTTTTGAACGCGATAACGACCCCGACGGCAGAGGTTATGACACCAATGTGACTGACATTGCGTGGGGTGCAGACGGCACGATGTATATCACTGATGCCGGTGCAAATGCCTTGCTGTCATGGACAGAAGCCGACGGCTTGAGTCTCGTCACAGCATGGGGCAATGATGTGCCGACTTCTGTCGAAGTGGCGGACAACGGCGATCTTTACGTCGGCTTTCTGGGTGAGGGAATCGCGCCCGCAGCCGGTCGAATTGAGCATTGGTCAGGTGGTGAGGTTGTCGAAACCTTCGACGGACTGACAGCCGTGACCGATATTCTGTTGGATGGTGACACACTCTACGCCGTGCAGATGTTCTTATTCGGCGAGGAAGGTCCCGGGCCGGGCAATGTCATCACGGTTGATGCTGATGGCGCGACGCCGGTCGCCGAAGGATTGATTACGCCATTCGGTCTTGCGATATCCCCCGATGGCGACTTGTATGTGTCGTGGGGTACCATTGCGTTCGAATCCGGTATGACCGGCGGTGTGGTCAAGATTGCGCAATAAGTTATTGAGGGCTAAACTCGTATCTAGTTCTACAGTTGAGGATAGAGGTTCAAATTGATTTTGAGTGAAAGATTTGCTTGTTTTTAGAGCAAATTAAACCGAAGACACGCTCACACAAGACGAAAGCTGGCTTAAATGAGCCGAAAAAATAGCTTGTTATGGATCAAAATTAAGCCAGAATTCTTGAGTGCTTCTTCAACATATAACTGTAGAACTAGTTGTAAATTCCTGAACTATTCCCGAATGCAAAGGCGATATTCGCGCCGCCGAAGAAATTGTTGTCGAATTCGCGTTACAACCCCAACAGATGAGCAGCATTCCCGCCAAAGATTGCAGCACGGTCTTCGTCTGAGAGATTGAGTTGATTGATGCTACTGACCATCTTTTCCATGCTGCCAATTTGATGCGGATAATCACTCCCGGCGACAAGATGGTCAACACCCGCAAAATCAAGCGCGAATTGCAGGGCATTGACATCAAAATTGACCGTGTCGTAATAAAAATCTTTGAGATATTCGCTCGGCAATTTGCTGATGTGTTCCCGACATTGTGGGAAGGCTTCGTAACCGCGGTCGAAGCGCTCAGCGAGATAAGGCACAGCGCCACCGAGATGAGCCAACACCCACGTGATATTTGGGAATTGTTCGACCACCCCACTGAAGACGAGGCTGGCAGCAGCGAGAGTCGTGTCGGCGAGAAAGCCGACGAGTGGCATCAGCATATAATCTTCCATTGCTTCGACGCCGACCGGAAAGGTGGGATGAATGTAGAAAACTGCGCCCAACGCATCCGCCCTTTCGTAAAGCGGCCAAAAGCGTTTATCACTCAATGCGACTCCATCGGCATTGCTGAAGAGCATCACACCTTTGAGATGAAGTTCCGTCAACGCCCGTTCCATTTCATCGGCGCAGGCTTCGGGTGCGTTGAGGGGCAGCGTGGCTAAAGCGGGGAACATCCCGTGTTCGCGCTGAACTTGTGCCAAGCGATCATTAACCTGCTGCGACAATTCGACCGAACGCTGCGGCGTTTCTATGGTTGTGCCGGGCGCAGTGAACGACAAGATGTGCTTATCGACTCCGGCGGCTTTCATCTCCGCTTGCCGAACCTCGAGCAAACGATGTCCGGGCACGAGGATGTTGTAATCGCCCGGCGAATGCAGCACCGGGTTGTCGTCGGCGTCGAATGTCACTTCATAAGCGCTGGGGCCGGCTTTGATAAGCTCGACATATTCCGGCGGATAATAATGGTTATGAAAATCAATAATTGTCATGATGAATCGTCCTAAATAACGCCAAAGAAAAAACAATTTTTATCGTTGAGAACGGTCGAGTAGGGACGCTTCGCGAACCGCCCCTACTCTCGCGAGAGGCTGGCCCCTATTGATGATGATAGGTCGGCCATTCGAGATATTTATTGAAGGCTTCGTCGATGATACGGGCGACGCGAGTCTGATTAATCGTCACATGATGTTCGTAACCGTGTTCACAGATGTAACCGAGCAGTTCTTGAAAACGCGGCACCTTGACGACGCCGTACCCGCCGAAGGTATCAATCGGGTCATTCGTGAAGACCCCCTCGCCGGTGTAGGCTTTGATCACGCCGTTGAAATCATCGGTTGAGATGCGCAAATAAGTGAACGGATTTTCGCTGATGCGCCCGTAAATGGTGCCGTATGTATTCTCTTCGCCGACCGTCCCGGCGATGATTTCTTGATACGTCATCACAGGGATGTCGTCGATGAACACATCTTTCGGCAGATTCGAGCAATGGAAGACGACACCCTTGTCCGGGTCATCGCCATAATTGTTGTTCCAATCGACGAGCGCCGATGGCCGCCCCGAAGCGAGTTGCAAGGCGAGCATCGCCAACGCCCCGACAATATCGGTCTCACAAGCCGAGGGATTGAGTTTGTTGCTGCTCATGCTCATCAATGTACACGGGACGACGCCGAAATATTCTTCCATTGATGTCCAACATTGTATCGCCGTTGCATCGAGCAAGTTGTCATTCATCCACCCGTCGAGGACGACGCCGAATTTCGCCATGCGCAACAACGACAATTCCGGTACGCCTTCGACACGCGCATAGCCGCGAATCGCTTCGAGTTTTTCGAGGACGAGTTCATCATCATCTTCGAGCCGTTCGATACGACCAAAGACTTCTGACAGGTCGAGCGTCTCAACACTGATGCCGGCTTTGTCGAGCAGCTTCTCGCTGAAGCGCACCGTCTTAAAGGCTTCGGGACGCGCCCCCATCATGCCGAGCCGCGCCGTCCGCATCCCACGCACAACACGGCAGACCCCGGCGAACCATTTGAGGTCGTCCATGAAAGCATCGCTTGCCGGGTCCATGGTGTGCTCACGTGTGATGCTATATTTGATGCCGTATTGGTGCAAATTGTTGCAAGCGCTCATCTTGCCGCAAAAACTGTCGCGCCGGTTGGCGAGATCCATTTGTGTCGCATCATCGGGGAAGGCGTGAACCAACACCGGCACATCGAGATTCGCGAACCGTAATGCGTTGGCGATGGCGCGTTCGTCGCCGAAGTTCGGCAACGTCACCAACACGCCGTCGATGTCGTCGCGATGCTG
This sequence comes from Chloroflexota bacterium, assembly GCA_003695675.1. GTDB lineage: Bacteria > Chloroflexota > Anaerolineae > Aggregatilineales > Phototrophicaceae. The sequence continues at coordinate 8,092 of RFIA01000418.1, read as the reverse complement.
CTTGAACAAATCGGCGCATAAACGCGCCTCTTCCAACGACTCGATTGCGCCGACATTCGTGTCGCTTTCTTCGGTGATGATGGCGTTGATACCGGCTTTTTCCAACAATTCGAGTATCGTATTGCGACCACTGAGGGCGAGATGATCGGGGAAAAAGCCGCGATTGCCGACGATGACGCCTAATGTCACCGGGCGGCTGTTGAGTGTCGATGCTGCGTGTTCTAATGGTTGAGCTAAAGCCATTTTCTCTCTCCTTATGAACATGAAAACTTTAATCATCAAATTGTAGGGGCACAGCATGTTGTGCCCCTACGCATATATGCTCAATATTTTATTCGCCGCGTTGACCATACACATTTTGATAGCGGTCATGCAAGCGGTTGATGTCATCTTGCGCGATGGGTATTGGGATGCCGATTTGCAACGCCGTCCACACAATCGCGGCGTTATCTTCCGTCATGACGGCGGCCTGCACCGCTTTCTCGACCGTCGCACCGACAGCGAAAACGCCATGATTTTGTAGCAAACATGACGGACTGCGACTGTTTGCCAATGTAGCGACCACCATCTGCCCGATCTCTTCATTGCCGATGATGCAAAAGCCACCACACGGAATCGGGCCGCCGAATTCGTCCGCCATCGCTGTCGTCACACACGGAATCTCGCGACCGAGAATCGCGAATGCCGTCGCATAACGCGAATGCGTATGCACGATGCCGTTGATGTCCGGGCGTTGGCGATAGATATAACAATGCGAGGCGGTGTCCGACGAGGGACTTAAATCGCCTTCAACGCGCTTGCCATCGACATCGACGATGACCATATTCTGTGGCGTCAAGTCTTCAAATTTGACACCACTTGGCTTGATGACGATAAGGCCACTGTGTGGGTCGCGGGCGCTGAGGTTGCCACTCGTCCACGCGACAAGATGATTGCGCGGCAACTCGGCATGTAAGGCGCACACTTCTTCGCGCAAGGCCTGCAATTGCATGATGCTGTGTACTCCTAGCTTACAGCCATTAACCCAAGCGCTTACGCAGAATGGTGTGCATCGCAACTGAAGCGGTGATGATTAAACCGTAGATGAGTTGTGTATAAAAACCGGTCAAGCCGACAGCGACGATACCGCCATTGATGGAGCCGATGATAAAACTGGCGATGAATGTCCCCAACACAGAACCGACCCCACCAAAGACGGATGTGCCGCCGAGAAAGACCGATGCAAGCGTCGTCATCAAATGACCTTCGCCGAGTGTCGAGAAGAAATTCGCGACCTGCAAGCTCGACAGCAAGCCAGCGAATGCCGCCGTCACCCCGACGATACCGAACAGAATAATCTTCGTCCGTCCGACGTTGATACCCATCAAACGGGCGCTATTTTCGTTGTCGCCGATGAGATAAACATGAGCGCCGAAGACATGCCGGTTGAGTAAAAACCAGACGACAATAGCGATGAATAAAAACCAAATCACCTGTGCTGGCCAGAAGTTGTTAATTTTGCCGACGAGAAGATCGCCGAGAGCAGAATTTTTCGGCTCGACGAGGACGGCGCTGCGCCCCTCACGCACAACGAGCACCATCCCGCGCCAGAAAAATTGTGTACCAATGGTCGCAATCAATGACGGGATACCAATTTTGACGACAATCAACCCGTTGAGCGCCCCGACCCCAAAACCGGCCAGCAGGCAGGCGAAGAACGACAACCAAACGTTACCCGTTATGTCAAAAACTTCGATAAATGTAATCGTGCCAATCGCCATAATCGATGGAAATGACAGATCGATTTCACCGGCAATAATCAACATGGTGAGCGGCAGAGCGACAATCCCGAAGAAAGGCACCGACAGCATAAAGGCAGCATAAATATCGGACGAGCGAAATGTTTCGGGCGCGGCAAAGAAATAAAACAGCCATAAAATAATGAAAACGCCAATGATGCCCAATTGTGACGCATTTTTCTGGGCAAATCTGGCGAGTGAATCACCGGTCAATTGTTGGCCTTTTGATTTTTCTGGCAGGCGTTCCTCAGCATGTGAAACCATAATCAAAATCCTTAGCTGTTCAATCTGACGGTATCTACAAAATTATTTTCTTTGCATCTGTACGATGAGAATCGTTTTGTTTATTCTGCCTCATCACCAATCATTTCTTCGACCGGTTCCTCAAGGCTGCCGGTTTGCGCGACGAGATACATTTTGTGCATCAGATCGTTGAGTGTGATGTCTTTCGTCATGAACTCACCGGCGACACTGCCGCGGTCGAGGACGACAACGCGGTCTGCAACTTCATAGACATGAAATACATTATGATCGATAAAAATGGCGGACTTGCCCGCTTTTTTAATTTGTCGCACAAAATCCAATAATTTGTGGGTTTCTTTGAGCGCTAACCCCATCGTCGGTTCGTCGAGAATAATCAACTCGGCTTCAAAATAAAGCGCCCGCACAATCGCGACACCTTGCTTCTCACCACCAGAGAATGTCCCAATGATTGAGTCCGGCGAGACGGCTGCCGATGTGAAGCCCATCGACTCGAGCATCAGGCGATTGGTTTCTTCGCGCATTTTCTTGACATCGAGAAAACCGAGCCGAGTTCGCAACTCGCGCCCGATGAAGATGTTGCGCCACAACGATTGCTGCTCGGCCAATGCGCGTTCTTGATAGACCGTCTCGACACCTAACGCACGCGCTTTCGGCACAGTCAGGTTTTCGACCTTCTCGCCATTGAAAAAGAGTTCGCCACTGTCTGGCCGGTGATACCCCGTGATGATTTTAATCAGGGTTGACTTCCCCGCACCATTATCACCGAGCAGGCCAACCACTTCGTTTTGCCCAACTTGAAAATTGACATTGCGCAACGACTGCACTTCGCCAAACGATTTGGAAACATTGCGCAATTCGAGTCTATAATCGCTCACGATAGCCTCCCGCCATCACAATATTTAAGGGGGCGCCCCGGCGGGCCACCCCCCACAAATACGTCATTGTCATTAACGAATCTGTTGTTCAACCAACGAGGCCAGCAAATCAACATTTCCGGCATGGGCGAAGCCGGAGCCGGTGTCGATGTGTAAGCCAGAGAAACCGTATTTTTCCGTCAAGCAGATTTGCAAAATCGGGAGATACCCCTGCAACCACTGCTGTTGGTCGATGACGAGATCCGTCCAACCGCCGCGAATAGCTTCGACAGTCGCTGGGGCGAGGTCAAAGCCAATGCCAATCACGTCATCGGGGCCTTTGCCTGCCGCCTCGAAATAAGTTTGTTGCGTGGCTGTCAAACCGCCGTGATCGGTCACGATAATTTTGACGTCAGGATTTGCCGACATGTAACCCGTGAATGTGGGAATACCGGCGGCGGCGTCAGCATTTGTCGCCGAGTCGATTTCGATGTAATCCACGGTGAGACCGGCTTCTTCAAAAGCATCGATGACGCCCTGTGTCCGCAGCCCACGTGTCGGTTGGGACAGCAGCCCCCAAACCATCGCCCGGTCGCCTTCTTGGAGGTCGAAACGATTGATCGCTTCTTGACCGAGCGAGAATCCGGCGGAGTACAATTCGGCACCGACATAACCAAAGCCATTGGCGGAGTTATTGGCTTCGATGCGGTCGAGCGTGGTATTTTGGCTGGTGACGATGATGCCGTTGGCAATCGCCTCTTGAATGACCGGCTCAAAAGCGTCGTCGCCCGGATGCCCCATCACGGCGATACCGTCTGGGTTTGTGGCGGCGGCTTCGACAAATTGCGTCACCATCATTTCAGGATCCCAATTTGACCACACATATTCGACATTCGCGCCGAGATCTTCAGCCGCTTGCATGGCGCCATTGGCAACAACACTCGCGAACGGGCCACCGGGCGGGCCACCTGGGAAGAAGACAATATCCACACCGCTGCACCACTGGTCGGTCGGCCCCTGCCCAAAAGCAATATTCACAGGGAGCACAAATGCCCCAACCAACGACAATATGATGAAAAATCCGATTGTTTTACGTAACATATCAATCACTCCTGTTATGAAAATTTATTTGTTATCGGTCATTATAGGGTCTGTGAGGTGCTCATATATTTCGCCGCTTCACCTCCTTTCGGGCTGAGACAGAAAGATTCGACAGCGATTGATACGATCATATATACTTGATGTGAGCGTTCACATAAATTGTAACATAGTTCATCATATTGTACCAAATTTTGTCATTTGCTCGGCGGTGACAACTATCATAGAGTTGCATGATAATGCGCCCGATCAAGATTACATGATGCCGTATTTCTTGAACGCCTCAACGGTGCTCATCCCTTCTTGAATCGCTTTTTGGACAGTTTTCTCGCCCCGTGCTTTTTCGAGCGCTTTGTTGAAGACATCTTCTTCAGCATCTTGTGGGATGATGCAGACGCCATCGATGTCGCCGAAGACAATATCGCCGGGCTTGATACGCACCTGCCCGATTTGAAGCGGCGTGCGAAAGTCGATCACTTTGCCACGCGGCCCTTGATCTTGTGCATACGATCCATAGGCGAATGCTGGAAAGTTCAATTTCAGAATGCCGTTTGTGTCGCGCAGATAACCGTCGAGCACTGCGCCTGCTGCACCGAGATATTGTGCGCGTGTGCTCATCAATTCGCCCCATGTCGAATACACGGGCGACCCACCCGTGCAAAGATAAACTTCGTTGCGTTTGAGGTCATCAAGCGCTTCTAGCATCAAGCCGAATGGTTTGCTCATCGCGGGGTTAGCAGCGCTACCGCTCGATTGCTCTTCATAGACATCAGCTTCGAGCACCGTCATCGCCCGACCGAGAACAATCATATCGTCGCGAATCGGGCGGATTTGTGGCGGCAGAAATTGATGTAACAAGCCGAGTTTGTCCATCACATCGCCGACGACCGCCGTGAACAAATGCTGCCGAGTCATTGCAAATAATTCGTCATCTGATTGCCATGTCGCCATCGTTTCCCTCTCGAATATTAATTTTCTTTCGCTGCATTCTGCGATAAAATATATCTGTTCAATTATTGAACTATTTATAGGTTGTGATCGAGTTACAGGATTATGCCATGCCGATTGATAAGATGCGTTTTGAGAATGGTATCTTCTTCGCCCACGAAAGTGGACACATCACCGGCGATGAAGCACAAACATGGGCCGCAGAGTTGTATCGCCATGCCACAGCAAGCGAGACTCCAATCGTGGCGCTGGTTGATGCGCTTGATGTCAAGAGCGTTTCGCCACAAGCCTCGACGATCTTCGCCAGAGCGACCACTATCGACAATCTCATTTGTGTTGCGGTGGCAGTCGTCAACTTTGTCGCTGTTCAAGGCTCAAGGATGGTGAGCTTACGTGGCGAAAGCGGACGCACAGTGATTTTTGAAACATTTGAAGAAGCCGAAACTTATGCCCGCCAACAGGTCGAGAAAAACACGGGAAATGGTGTCTGAGTGCTTCACCGATAGCTCACGAATCTTGCTCATGAACCGCAACTATTGATCGTTGTGCTTCAAGCCCCGCGCCAGCAAATCGGCGATGTGAGTCACATGTTTCTCGACTTGATTGCGGCTGAGTCCGCCGTTAATTTGCGTCATACAACTACAATCGCCAGTCAGAATCATATCGGCATCACACGCTTTGATATGCTCAATTTTGTCACGCAGCATCGCCCCGCTGATTTGTGGCATCTTGACTGAAAACAATCCACCAAAACCGCAACATTGGTCATACCCTTCGAGTTCGGTCACCGTGACGCCATCGATATTTTCCACGAGTTGCTGCGCTTGATTTTTGAGTCCCATCAAACGTAGACCGTGACAAGCATGATGAAATGCGACGGTCATCGGTGGCAACTTGGCGCCAATATCTGTAATGCCAAGACCGTCAACGAGATACTCGGTGAATTCCCACGTCATACTCGCGGCCCATGTCGCCCGGTCATACCATTCGGCGTCATCTTTGAACAATTGCGGATAATAATGCCGCACCATCGACGCGCAACTGCCGGACGGCGCGACAATCACTTCGGCATCGGCGAAGGCCGTCAGAAATTGCTTCGCGACGGCGCGAGCATCATCATGAAAACCGGAATTGAACGCCGGTTGTCCACAACACGTTTGTCCCATCGGGAAGCGGACTTCAATATCAAGGTGTTCCAATATTTCGACAACAGAAACCCCCGTGCCCGGATAAACCATATCGACAATGCACGTCACGAACAACGAGACGGGTTTATGACGGGGTGAGGGGCGTAGAATTTCGTCAACCATCAATCATCCTTATGAAAAATTTATCGAACCGCAAAGATGCCAAGAACGTCACGATTTGATCGTGGGGATGATTCCCTACAACAAACACATCATTGCCCAAAATTATAACGCGAATGATTGCCGGATGCGAACTTGTTACGACGTTACGACAGTGCGCCTTCGGCCCGCGCATCAACGGAGGACGATCCGTCTTCGAGTACGGTGAGTTGGGAGTCGATTAACACAACGCCGAGTAAAGCACTCAACCATGCTAATCCGGCGGCGATGAGCATGATGAGGCGGAAGGTGTCGAGCGAGGCGGTCGCGATTCGCTCTTCGATGAGGCGGCGTATTTCGGGCGCGAGTTCGTCCGGCGGTTGCGTACCGAACAAATTCTTCGCTTGTTGTTCGAGAGCGGCGCGGTTTTCGTCGGTGAGGTCGAGCGCTTCGGTTTGTGTGGCAAGCGTGTCGTTGAAGAAGAACAAGGCCACAGCGCCGAGTATCGCCACAGCGAACACACCCGCGATACGTGTCACCGCATTGTTGACGCCCGAAGCGACACCCGAATGGCTCGACGAAACCGCGCCCATCACCGTCGTCGTCAACGGCGCGATGGTGATGCCCATGCCGACACCGACGGCGAGAATCGCCGGGAAGAAAGTCGTCCAATAATCGCTCGCGCCATTCGTTATGCCCGGCAAGCGCATCAGCAAAAAGCCCACACCGACGATGACTGGGCCGATTGTCAACGGAATGCGCGGGCCGAAGCGATCTACGAGACCACCTGACCATCGCGATAATACAACTAACGAAATCCCGAACGGCAACATAACGCGCCCGGCGTCGCTTTGTGCATAGTCTTGGATTTGCACGAGATACCACGGGATGAACATGACGGCGGCGATTAACCCGGCGTACAGAAAAAATGTCAACACATTCGCGCCGCTGAATGTCCGCGATTTGAAATAACGCAAAGGCAGCATCGGATGTTTGCTGCGCCCCTCAACGATGACGAATGCAATCAACGCAATCAATCCAATGAGGAGTCCCGCGAGGACGAGCGTATTGCCGAAGCCATCTTCCGGCGCTTGAATGAAACCGTAACTGATCCCGGCCAATCCCATTGTGACGAGAATCACGCCGGGATAATCAAGTTCGGGCGGGATCGTTTCGTCGCGACTTTCGGGCACTTTGAAGTACAACGCAAGCAGCGACAAGAGAGCAAGCGGCAAATTGAGAAAGAAAACCCCGCGCCAGAAACCGGCTTCGGCCAACTCGCCGCCGATGACCGGCCCCATAATCACCGTCAACGTCGTCAGCGATGACCATGTGCCGATGGCTTTGCCACGTTCTTCCGCCGAGAAATATGCCGAGATAATCGCGAGACTGCCGGGTATCATCATCGCGCCGCCGATGCCCTGTACGGTACGTCCGGCGATGAGGATATTCGTCGTGGGTGACAACCCGGCGATGAGCGACCCGACGCTGAATATAGCGATGCCAATCATGTAGATGCGTTTGCGTCCGAAATGGTCACCGAGCGACCCGCCAACGAGAATCAGCGCGGCCAGCAAGACAAGATAGGCGTTGTCCACCCATAATAATTGAGCGCCGGTCGCGTTGAGGTCTTCTTGTAATGTCGGGCGGACGACATTCAACGCTGTGCCATCGATAAACGCCATCGCCGACGCGAGTATCGTCGCGAACAAGACCCACCGCGCTGTTGTTGCCTGCTTGATTCGTTGATTTTGCATTCTATACCAACGTGAGTTTTGTTTAAGACAATGAACCCATTTTGCAAAATAAACACGAAAAGATTCAACGCAAAGGACGCAGAGACGCAAAGGACGCAGAGAGAATC
>RFIA01000417.1 GCA_003695675.1 Chloroflexota bacterium | reverse complement strand
CATAAAGCCAAGTACCCTGAAGGGTACTATTTAACCGATAGATGAGGTAAATTGCTGTCAAATGGCTTCAGATCGATGTCACAAACCGCCACAGTCTACTTCAGCAGACTTGGCATTTCGGTAGCCGGACATTTCAATGTCTGGCGGCACTCCACTCAGCGCTGAAAGAATCCTATCACAAAATCCGCGCCCTGTGTTGACAAAAAGGTAAACTTTTTCGCAACATTTTGTGTCGGGCAGTGCCCCTCAGAAAGATTTCAGCTTATCCCGATGGCGCGGCAGCGTCGGGTGTCGGCGCGGCAGGTGGTGGCGCGTTGTTGCCCGGTTGGAGGAAGCACAGAATGCCATCGGTCAAACCGCGCGCGATGACGTCCGGTTGACCGGTCAGCAAAGCGCGGTCGGCGAGCATGAAACCGAGTTCGATGATGGCGGCTGCTGTGTCCGGATGGATTTCGCCGAAGGTATGATACTCGGACATATCGCGTGTGACGCCTTCGCGTTGTTGCAAGCCGGTGGCTTGTTCATAATGTTGCGCGACACAATCCACCAACAAATTATCCGGCCCGTCTAGCGGACGGGCAGAAGCTTGCGCAATCAGATAACCACTGACGATTTCGGCGCCAAAATCTTGGCACGTATTCGAGTGAATCGAAAGCAATGCCGCCGCTTGGTAGCCGTCGAGACGCGGGTCGAATTCGTCCAGCAAATCGACCGAGAAACCCCGCCCGCGTAGATTGCGCACGACAAGTTGTGCGATATTAAAATTGATCTCGGCTTCGGTCAATCCATCGGGGCACACGGCGCCGGGATCATCTTCGGGGCCGCGATGTCCAGAGACGATGCCAATGCGCCGCAACCAATTCGGCGTCGGCAAACCGGTCGGCGCAGCGAAGGCGACCTGCGCACTCGTCGCCGTCGCCTGCGCGATGCTCAATCCCTCGCTGACTCGCTCCGGCAAAAGCTGCTGCCCCCATGCGAGAATCGTCGCGATGAGACCGGCGGCGACGGCCACAATGATGAACGTGCGTATCAAACTCCCGACGACTCCGAATGTGCGATAGCGACGACGTGCCTTGCGCCGTTGAATCCGGCGAATGCGTTGGATTTCGAGCGCCTCTTGGCGCCGGCTCTGTGTGATTTCGTCTGGCTCATCGGGTTCGAGGCCGATACGCGCGCTTGATTGCGCGGGCGATGCCGCATCCGCGGAGGTTTGTGGTGGCCGAGATGGGCTAGGCGGCGTCGGCGATGGTGGCGGTTGATAGGGGTCGGGTGGGTCGGCAGGGCGTTCCGGCGATGACTTGGCAGCCGCAGCCTGCCGCATGATTTCCATGAATGCGACCGATGCCGGAACTTCGTCGCCTTCATTGTGAGAAGGTGGCTGTTCTTCGTATTCGCCTTCACTATCACGGAATTGTTCGTCATCGTTGTGCATACAATCTCTGTCCCCCGCGGGCCTTATTCCCCGACAAATTCATAGACTTGCGCTCCGTCTATATCTAATCTTAATTCGAGATAGGGCGCATCCGCAACTTGAGACCGCATCACAAAATCGTTAGTGAATGGTTCGCGCCAACGAAACATCGTCTTTAGCGACGCCGGATTGGTCACAATCTGCGGCACAATCACATAATCAATCCCGGCTTCGGCCAGCAAACGCGCATGTTGTGGGTTAGCCGGGTCGTGCCAGAAAGCGCGGAAGCGTTCTTGCTCGGCTCGGTCATCCTCATCGCCGCGAAAGAATGGCTGTGGTCGATAGTAGACGCTATCGCGCTCGGCAATCACCGGTACCCAATCGCCCTCTTGTGGGCCGGGGAAGTTGAGCACGCGCGCATCTTTAGGGGTATTGTCGCGCAACCACAACATCGCATCCACATCGGCGGCGGACGAAAACGCCCCGAAGAATGTGATGCGATCTTTGCTGAAGGCGAGAATATCTTGATGCAAGACGGCGCCGCCGACTGCAAGCACAATCGCCCCTGTGATGAGCGCCGGCGCGTAGCGATGGAGCGCTGCGCCGAGTCGTCGTTCGAGGAACTGCTCCCATATCCACAGCAGGCCGATGCCGCCGAGAATCGTATACGGAATAATCGGGCCGTGCCACGCAATGCTGAAGGGATAATCATAACGCAGCAACGGCTCGACGAGAAACGGCACAGCGCGTTCTAGCAAGCCAAGTGTTGAGAAGTCGAGTATCAGCAATAACCACATCACCGCGAGGATGCTGCCTTGATTGCGTTTGCGCAGGCCGACGACAAGGCCGACTGCCGCCAGCAAAACAATCCACACGCCATGATACGGCCACTGCGTCATCACGCGCCAATGATAGGAGAAACGTTCAAACGGCGAGACAATATCGCCGCCGAGCAAATCGCGGATGTTGATGAGCCACGGCAACAATCCGAGCAGTGTCAGGCCGGGAATGCCGACGGCCAACACGAGCCAAGTGCGCGTCGTTGGGCGCGGCGTGCCGCACCACATCGTTAGCAGCCACGGGCCGTAACCGAGCGCCAAGATAATCGTCGTGTCGGGATGTGAAAGCACGACCCCGCCGAGCATGATGACGGCGGCCAACGCATCGGCGATGTGTTCCTCGCGCAGATACCGCAGTGTATATGTCAAGAAGGCCAGCGCAAAGACCAACGCCAGCAATGTCGTGAAGTGCGAGTCCATGAACGCCGTGAACAAGCCAAGACCGATGAGCATGGCAATCGCCATCGCCCGACCGAGTCGTTTGTCGCGCAATTCAGAGCCGTAATCGAAAGCGAGCCACACCGCGAGCACCGCCAACACGACGCCGATGCTGAATTGCACGATATGCAACCCCGCGCCGATTTGTTGGCTGAGGTAAGCGGCTATCAATGTGAAGCCGGGTGCATAGAGATAGGTCACGTCGGGATTGAAAGGCGCGAGTGTGTTGAAGCTGCCGCCGAGCCGCGTCATCAAAGCGAGATAGCCGAAGCCCTGCGCATCGGTGTCGAGCGGTACGGGCAGAATCACAGCGGGTATGATGAAGATGATGAAGACAAGCAGGAAGAATAACAAATCGCGCAGACCGGGCCAGCCTTGCGCTTCATCGCTGAGCGTTTCGCCGCGTGCTTCCGCACGTTTTTGACCGTAAGAGAGCGTCCCGCCGAGAAAGATGCCGGTCACGAGCGCGAATAGCAAATAATCGATGACGAGTGTATCCCAAGCGACGAGCATCGCCCAAAAGATACCGCCACCCATAACGAGACCCAACGCAAGCGCCGCATTGAGACCGATACGGGGATGCTTCGTCGGCCATGCGGGTGCGAGCATGAAACCCGCGCCGATGATGATAGTCCCAAAGATGAAGGTGACGAATAAGACCATAAGGCATTATTGTAATGAGGGATGATGCGATGAGTCTATAGGCGATGCGTTCAATCCGCACCGTTGATGGCAGCCGTCAGCGCGTCGAAATCAACCGGCGCCGTCATGTCGAGCGTCAACGGCGTCACGGCGACACAACCGTCGTTGATGAGCACATACAAGTCGGAATCGGGCGCGGCGGGGGAAATGTCCGGGTTGTTTTGATAATCAATATAGCCTTTGTCGTCGAGATTCTCGCGCTTCGGCGGCAGGGGCAAGAAGCGTCGCACACGAGACAAGCGCGTCATCCGCCATTCGGTTTGCGGCGTCGCGTCACGCGGCACTTCGAGCTTGAACAAATCGACCCCTTCCGGCAAACCATTGGCAAGCAGCCAACGCCCGAACTTCGCCGTGAAGTGCGCCGCCGCTGAAAAATCCACGTCGTTCGAGTGCGACAAATGCAAATCTTTCGGCAGTTGCTGCGAGACGGCTAACGACGGCACACCGAGACTCGTCGCTTCCATCGCGGCGCCGACCGTGCCAGAAATCGTAATCCCAACGCCGACATTCTCGCCATAATTGATGCCCGAAATCAGCAGATCGGGCTTGCGGTCGGCCAATTCACACAAGCCGTGTTGCACCGCCTGCGCCGGTGTGCCATCGACCGCATAGGCCGTCAATGTGCGCCCATTGCGAGTCACCTCGCGTTGATAAATGCGCCCTTCGCTCGTATTCGGCATACTGCGTCCCATGCTCGATTGCTGCTCGCGCGGCGCGACGATGAGACAGTCGCCGACATCAAGAAAGACATCGACCGCCGCCCATAAGCCCGGCGAGTCAAAACCATCGTCATTCGTGAACATAATAAGGGGACGTTGTGCTGCCATGATAATCCTTTTTCAACAGGCAAAATAAACCGCAAAGATGCAAAGGACGCAAAGAAATGCTTTGCGTCCCGTAATATAATATATATAAGGCTTACGCAGTTCAACCTTTATCCATCTCAAGCGCGGTAGAGGTGGGGTTAGCCGTGTGCTAATCCTCCACCGGCAAGACTTCGCGCGGTTTGCTGCCGCTCTCTGCCGGGCCGATGACGCCGTATTCTTCCATCGCGTCGATGAGACGCGCCGCGCGAGTATAACCGATGCGCAGGCGACGCTGCAACAACGACACCGATGCTTTGTCGAGGCGGCGCACAAGTTCAACCGCCGTGTCATAAAGTTCGTCATCCACGCCGTTGTCCGCACCGATACCGAGATCGCTGCCCGCCTTGCTCGAGTCGTCACCCCAAAAACCCGATTGCGTCATGGACTGCGGGTCATAAGAAGGCATCGGCGGCGATGTTTGTGTCGGTGTGTCGAGGTCGAGCTTGATTTGCGACGGCAAGACCGCATCACCCACCTGTGTGCGCCAATAGCGCACGATGTTGTTGATTTCAATGTCCGACACGAACACACCTTGCAAACGCACCGGCGCCGGTGAATTGCCGCTCAGATACAACATATCGCCGCGACCGAGCAATCGTTCCGCGCCCGGTTGGTCGAGGATGACGCGGCTGTCCACACCACCGGCCACCGCGAAGGCAATACGCGCCGGGAAGTTCGCTTTAATCAAACCGGTGACGACATCGACCGACGGGCGTTGTGTCGCAATCACGAGATGGATGCCCGTCGCCCGAGCCAACGCCGCGATACGGGTGATGACGCGCTCGGTTTCGTCCGGCGCGAGCATCATCAAGTCCGCCAACTCGTCGATGATGACGACGATATACGGCATGTGTTCTTCGCCCGACGGCAAGTGATTGTTGAAGTCAACGATGTTTCTCGCTTGTGCGTTGCTGAATTTTTTATAGCGATTGTCCATCTCGTGCGTCACCCACTTGAGGACGCCGACGATGCGTTCAAGCTCGACGACGACCGGCGCGACAAGATGTGGGATGCCGTTGTAGCCGGTCAACTCAACACGCTTCGGATCAACCATGATGAGCTTCACATGATCGGGTCGATTGCGGATGAGCAAACTCGAGATGATGGCGTTGACGAGCACCGACTTACCCGAACCCGTCGTACCGGCGATGAGCAAGTGCGGCATGGCCGTCAGGTCTGCGGCGACAGGGGTGCCATCAACACTTTGACCAAGCGCAATCGCAAGCGGCGAGTCGATGCGTTGGAATTCATTCGACTCCATCACATCGCGCAAACTGACGAGCGCCGGTTCTGCATTCGGCACTTCGATACCGACATACCCCTTGCCCGGCACCGGCGCTTCGACACGAATCGATTTTGCGCCGAGCGCGAGCTGCAAATCTTTGTCGAGTTGGGCAATCGCGCCGACTTTGACGCGAGTCTTCTTGCCAGAACGCGCCACAAGATAATCTGGCTCAACACCGAATTGCGTAATCACCGGGCCGGTGTTCACTTCGACGACGCGACCGGGCGCACCGAAGCTCTGCAACGTATCTTCGATGATACGCGCCCGTTCGAGCAAAAATTCGCGGTCGATGTCTTGGTCGGAACCGGACATCAACAATTCTTCTAATTGCGGCACTTTCCAATCTTTCTTTGGCGTGCGCACAGACGGCTGCTGCGCCGGAGGCGTTGTCGGCTTCACGTTACCGGCTGCCGCTTGTTGCGATTGTGCGGCTGCCGGGCGTTGTAGTGGCTGTTGTGGTTGCGCACTCGCCGGGCGTTGCGGCGCTTCAGGTGGCGCTGTGGCTTCAGACGTTTCCGGTTTCGCCGCTTCGTCAACACGATTGACGACCGGTGTCGGCCTGCCGCGGAAGGTGCTTTCTTCAGGCGCAGCCGCCGGGACAACAGGCGACGTTCGCGTCGCCTTGTCGTCAGTTTCTTCAGCACGGCTGACGGGCTTACCCGGGCGACTCGGCATCGGACGCCCACGAAGCGCGTCGAGATGTTTGGCACGTTCTGCAACGTCCGGTCGTTGCATACTAGGACGCGGCAACGTACCCGGTCGCGGGACAGCCGGTGTCTCTGTATCATCCGTTTGAACTGCTTCGGCCTGAGCCGTGCGCGATGCCGCAGGTCGCGGTCTGCTGAGTTCTTCTTCTACCGAGTCAGCAGCCCCATGCCGTGCTAAATCAGGTTGTGTCGCAGTGATGGGCGGTGTCGATGCAGACGGCGGCGGTTCGATGACGACTTCTTGCGCTTCTCTTTGCGCTTCTTGTGTTTCGCTGTCCCGGGTATCATCGTCCGATTCGGCTGTTGATTTGCCGCCGAATGATGAAAAACGTTTACGCCACATCGCGCCGCGTCCGGTCGCCCCCTCCGCTTTGTCGTGCGCACTTTCGTCGGTCGTTGACGCATCGGACTGCTGCGCAGGTGGCGCAGGCGATGGCGCTTTCGGACGCAGCAAATCGCCGACACGAGTCGGACGTTCTTCGCCATTGTTGCCGGTGGTTCGGTCTGTCGGCATCATCGGTGATGGCGTCGCCTGTGCCGTGACCGGCAACGTATCTTGTGTCTCAACAGATTCCGTATCGCCATTTGACGAGCCGCGCTTCAAGAAACCGGGTCGTAAGCGCCCCCGCAGTCGCGACTTTTTGCCATTGGTTTCGTCAACAGCGTCGCTATCACTCGTCGTTATGGGCGCTCTTGATGCGGCGACAGGTTTTGCCGCGCCCTCATCAGCACGACGCCCAAGCGGGATACCGCCGAGTACACGCCCAAAGCGACCGCGCCCCGCAGACTGCTTCTCTGCTGCTTGACCAACCGCGACAGATTCGCCGCCTTCGATTTTCGCCGTGAAGGTGCGCCCACCTGCGGTAATCGGAATCTGCCGTTCTTCCGAGAATGCGGGTTGTGTCGCTGCAGGCAAGGCCCCGGCAACATGGCCTGCTGGTAACTCCGTCGCCGGAGCATCAGCAATTTCCGCCGGTTTTGAGACACGCAACGCCGGAATTTCGGCAGCGGCGGCTTGTCTTGCCACGCGACGACGTTCTGAGCGTCGCGCAATGGCGTCATGAAAGCTGCGCCAGATGCTAATCGTCACAACAGCAAGCTCGCCCGCGCTCAAACTGAGGATGAGCATCAAGCTAATCACGAGCCAGCCGAGCAAAATCACGAAACTTTCGATCTCGCCGAGATTGACGACCATGAAATAATAAATCTGTGCGCCAATCCAGCCCCCCCCGGCCATACGATCCATCCATGCCAAATCAAGTTCAAAACGCAATGTGCGCAAATCAGAAAGTGTCGTGTAATTGAACGAGTCGATGAATTGGAACAAGGTGAGCACACCGAGAAAGCCAACCACGAAACCAATAGCCCGTGTGATTTCGAGTGTCGGCGCTTCATCACCGAAGTGCCGTTTAATCAACCATATCCCGACAGCAAACATCGCGAGCGGAAAGGCCAACTTACCCCAACCAAATGCCTGCGAAATGAACAAATTCAAGCTGCCGGTCAACGATCCGCGATTCGGCGAAAGAATGCTGAGGAACAAAGCCAGCGATGCGAACACCAGCACGACGCCGAGAATATCTAATTTGGTGTCTAGCGACAAACCTTCGTTTTGAACACGCGGGGTTTTTCTGCGTGTTGTGCTCGGTCGTTCGGGTCTGTCTTCTCTACCACCACCAAATGGCAAGCGACTGCGCAACCCGCCGCCACCAGCATCGGCAGCTTGTGATGACGCTCGACTGCCCAGCGCGGGGCGTCTACCAGCCGCGCCACTTCCCGCGACAGAACGACTGCCCGCAGCAGAGGTGCCCGGCTGCTTATCGTCTTTACCGCCGCGCCGCAGCCCACCAAGCCGCCCCCCAATTCCGCCGCTTCTTTCGGAAGAACTCGGTTTTTTATCACCGCCGCGCCCCAGTATGCCTAATTTTCTGCCACCACCAGAGGATGAACTCCCCCCTCGCGATGACGGGGAATCGTCTTTACCGCCACGCTTTAGCGGATTGCCAAAGCGCCCCCCACTATCTTTTTTTGCGCCTTTGTCGCCACGATTGAGGGGATTTTTGAATCGGCCCCCATCGTCACGTTTGCCTTTATCGCCGTCTTTATCTTTGCCCCCACGCTTTAGGGGATTACCGAAGCGTCTGCCGGAGCCACCTTTATCATCATTGCCGGAAGAGACACTTCTCGATTGAGATAATGACCCAGCACCCGGTCTTGAACGGTCTGACGATGGCGACCCAGTACCCGGTCGTGAGCGGTCTGACGGTAGCGACCCGGTGCCCGGTCGGCGCGGTGGTGGTGATGATGAACGCGATCTATCATCTTCGTTACGTGCAAAATTAGACACACCCCGTCGAAACGAGTCACCCCCCCCGCCCGAACTTGTTGACCGGCCTACATTACCCGGTAAGCGTGAGCCAGAACCAGCGCTGCGGCTGCCACCACCCGGCAGACGCGATGAGCTGCCTTGCCCACCGGAAAAGCCTGTTCGCCCACCGGGTGGCGGGCGATTCCCGCCCCGAGTGGTTGATGTGCGGCGATACAAGTCATCGAGTTCGTCATCGTCGACGTACTCTAATTCGTCGCGATCTTCCGCATCCTCTTCTTCATCGTATTCGTCTGCACGGTCGTCGCCGTAGCGCATACCCAAATCCTCACACTCTCAAGATATTTTGTATCAATTGTGTGGCCCTGCTCAAGTGTTAGATTGCCTCTGCCATTATCCACAGACCAGCATCAATCGACATTGATACACCTTATAGCATACCACAAATTGTGTTTTTGTGCGCATCAATTCAGAACAAAAATTCTAAAAAATGTGTTGGAAGCGGTACGGTCGTGTCATTAGAGGCAAAGGACGCCAAGTTTTCTTAAAATCTTATTTCCGACTCTTTCTCCGCATTAAGAACACAAAAGCTTCAT
>RFIA01000416.1 GCA_003695675.1 Chloroflexota bacterium | reverse complement strand
GGCCAGACATTCCAGCAAGTTTGTTGCATCATCAACTCCCAAATTTAAGAAATATTGTTGCTTTGATTATAAACCGAATGGGGGGATTTGTGCGGTAAGATCAATTTGTGGGAGGCGGTATAGCCGTGAAAAACCACCAGAGAATACATTCTCCGGCTACCGAAAAAAACAAGTACCCTGAAGAATTTAACAGCTCAATTTTAATGATTGAATGTCAAATACAGTCAGATTTTGCACGGATTATTACAAGCAGTCTGCTGAAGCCGGCTTGGCACTTGGGTAGCCGGATGTTTGAACATCTGGCGGCACTTATACGGCGGCTAGCGACTCGATGGTGCGCGTGAAAATTTCGTCAAAAGCGTCCCACTCATCAACGGGGGCGGCGCCGAATGTGCTGATGAAAGTCTCGTCGTCAAGCATGACATCGCGGCGTTCGCTGCGCAATTCGCTCTCATCATCGACTGTGGGGCGCGGCGCTTTTTCGACATCGATTGGCGCGGCGGAAATCATCATCAGCCAACGCTCATCCGGCGAGACGAGGATGATGCTCACCGGCGCATCTGCCGCACTCGTGATGACACGCCAACCGTCCGGACGCTCAATTTGAAAGACAGCCGTCTCAATGCGGTCATCGGTGATGACGACAGCGGGTCCCGGGGTATTGCGCAGCACCGCCACCGGCGACACCGACACGACGGGGCCACATGCGGCGAGGAGCACGAGAACAATCAGCAAACACGTCATCATGCCGGTTGAAGAGCATCCCGGGCATCGCGCAACGCATCGCGCAGCAGCACACTCTCGCGGATCGTATTGACCGCTTGCATACCATGCCGTTCGTCAGACGTGCGCATATACTCAACCGAGACAACGCCCGCATAATCCGCGTCGCGCAGCATGGCCATCACTGCGTCGATGTCGATACGATTTTTGTTGAATGGTGTTTGCAATTTATTGCGGCCTGCGCTGCGAATTTGCACGTGACGGGTGTGGGGCAGCAGCGATTGTAACGCCTCGTCTTTGATGCCCTGACACATCATCTGCGCCCAATCGAGTGTGATTTGCAAGCCCTTGACTTGCTCGATGAAACGCAGTGCGGTCTCCGGCGTCGCGGCCATCGAGTCGAGATGGGGTTCGATGCTGACGGCGAGTTCGACCGCCTGCGCCGCTTTGACCATCTCGCGCAGTGCGGCGATAGTGCGGTCTTCCGCTTCTTCATCCTCTGCGCTGTGGACAAGCCCCGCCGACAAGGTGACGCCCGGTGTTTCAAGCGCGGTCATGAAAGGCAGCAGCGCCTTGAACAAATCAATATCTTGCCGACGCTTTTCTTCATCCGCAAGCGAAATGCGTGGCAGCAAAATATACAAATCGCTCAGCTTGAGGTTAAAGATGGTCAAATCGTGGCGAATTTCATCGGCGATGCGTTGCGGGTCAGCCGCGGCACGCGCTGCATTCAGATGCGGGCCGCTGCCGATGTCCACATAACGAAAACCAAGACGCGCAATCGTGCCGAGCGCCTCCGGCAATGTCAAGTCGGTGAAGGCCCACGTGTGGCAAGCAAATTCAATCATGATTCGTCTTTCTGTATAATACGATTTGCATCTTGAGATGAACACGCACACGCGCATTACCACCGGCGGTAGCGTACAAGTGTAACGCATTCTTGAATACCGCAGGTGGAATCGCGTTCTCGCCGTTTGACCACCGCTCTTCGATGTAGGCTTTCATTTCATGCGGGTCGTCCCAATAGGCCGCAAGCCGGAATGAATCGCTGCGCAATCGCTCATACAAACCCTCATCTGTCACTGAGGCAATCGCGCTGTCGGCAGCTTCGTCGTCTTCTATCCACCCCCTATCATTCAACACACCGGCGGCGTGTATCTCTCCCGCATCGACAATCTCGGCAGTCGGCTTGGAATGACGCGGTCGCAGGTCGAGCAAGTGGCCGCTAGGTTGCAACACACGCCAAATTTCGTGCAATGTGTTTAGGGCATGAACCATACCCTCACGAGCGATTCATCACAACGACCAGCCAAGAATCACCTGCTGAAAATATTGCGATGGAAAAGGCAACGCGCTGCCGTCTGCATTTAGAACGGCCATCGGCACGTCGGGGAAGCCGGCTTGTTCGACGAGTCCATTTTGCAAACGCTCAAAATCCAGATCGATACCGGATGCAAAATGCGATAAGTGCGCATAACGTCGCATCAAACGTCCTTCGCCACACCCGATTTCGAGAATGCGTTGGTCTTGCAACATCATGAATTCGTTGAGATATTGCACTTCAATCTGTTCCGGGTCATAATCAATGGGCATGGGGCTGTTCACCTTTCTGTCTCTCAAAATGCTGATTCTCATCAGATACTATGCGAGCAATTGCGCTGAACTCTGCTATACTAAATCACGATGCAATCGGCGAAATAATGTTGAACTTTTAATATGAATTGCGACATTTTTTTAAGTTACAGTGTTCATGACCGGCGCGCGGCAACCCGCCTGCGATTCATTCTGGAATATTACGGCTTGTCGCCGTGGCCCAATCACATCATGACGCCGGGCACACGCGAATGGCTGGACAATTATCAAGCGGTGATGGACACAGCTTGTTGTGCTTTGTTATTGCTGTCCCCAACAACGATGGATTCCGCGTGGGTGGCCTTGATGCTTGATTATGCCCACACGCATCATATCCCCGTGATGCCGTTACTTGTCTCCGGCAAAGCCGACCACATTTTACTCGCCACCCTCAATGGTAACGGCGATGATTGGTTCGACCTGCGCTGGAATTCGCGTTATCTCAGCGAAGTCCGCGCCCTCATCCGATGGATTGATCTTTGTGCGCAGCACATCGCCGTTCGATGATGCGCATCAGTCCGACAAGATTCTGACCGGGTTGCGCAACTCGCCAATGCCCTCAATGATGGCCGTGACGACATCGCCGTCGGCCAAGTAACGTTTCGGCGTCATTCCCTCGCCCACACCGGGAGGTGTCCCCGTCATGATGATGTCGCCCGGATTGAGTGTGAACATCCACGAACAATAGGCAATCAAATATTTGACATCAAAGATCATATCACTAGTGTGTCCATCTTGCATCAACTCGTCATTGACATACATTTGCAATTGAAGATTTTGTGGATCGGGGATGTCGTTGCGGGTGACGATACACGGGCCGAGTGGACAGAATGTGTCGAGGCTTTTGCCGCGCGTCCACTGACCATCAATGCGCAATTGCAAATCGCGGGCGCTGATGTCGTTGCCGATGGTATACCCAAAAACATGATTCAGAGCATTCTCTTCGCTGACATGACGTGCTCGCCGTCCGATGATGACGGCGAGTTCAACTTCCCAATCGACTTCTTTCGCTATTGACGAATGCCACGTAATTGTTTCGCCGGGGCCGATGACGGCGCTGGGAAAAATCGAGAAAATCAATGGCGCGGGTGGTGGTTCATTGCCGGTTTCGGCGGCGTGCTCAGCATAATTACGACCGATGGCGATAATCTTGCCCGGTCGCAACGGTGCTTTCAAGGTAACCGCATCCAATGGATAATATTCGCCATTACGATTCGGGGTCAAGCCACGTTGGATAAGACTCATAATCGAGTCCGACCACGCGAGTCCGTAAATCGTATCGTCAATCCATTCGCCGATTTCCGTGTTACCATTACGTGTAAATGTGACGATTTTCATATAGGTGCCTTTTGTTGAAATGACTCTAGCGCATCAAAGCATTATACCCGGTTGTGTGAAGTCATTGAATGACCTTGCACGTATAAATCGAACAGGATGAAAAGCCATTGACCTGCCAAGATGCAACGGCCACAAAGATTCTTTGCAAAATACCGTTTGCAACTTTGTGCAGTATGCGGTGGTCAAACGGCTGCCAATCGGGTCGATTGAATGGAGCGGAAGCAATCACCGTCGATTAAAATACAAGCAAACCGGCGTTGGAATGGTATAACGCAGACCGGTCTCTTGCAGCAAGCCGGTGTGTTGATGAATGCGAAAGACGGTTACTGTATCCGTATTTTGATTGGCCACGAGGAGAAATTGTCCAGTAGGGTCGATATTGAAATCGCGTGGATATTCACCCTGCGTCGACTCGTGACCGATACGTGTGACTGCCCCGCTTTGCGCATCGAATGAGAAAATTGCGATACTGTCGTGCCCGCGATTCGACGCATAGATGAAACGCCCATCGGCTGACAGACGTATCGCCGCGCAATAATTTTCGCCCTTGAATATATCCGGCAGTGTCGATGTGGTTTGCAAATGCGTCAGGCCGCCGCTATCGCCATCGACTGTGAAAGTGACAAGCGTCGAATCAAGTTCGTTGAGGACAAAGGCATACGCGCCATTAGGATGAAACGCAAGATGGCGCGGCCCCGCACCGGCTTGAAGGTCGGCAAATCCCGGTTGATTCGGGCGCAACTTGCCGCTTTCTACATCGAGTTGATAAATCATAATTTTATCGATGCCGAGATCGGGGATGTAAACGCGATTGTGGTTGTCGAAAACAACAGCGTGGGTATGTGCCGCTTCTTGTCGCGCTGCATTGACGCTTTGCCCATGATGCCGGACGACATCCGTCGCTTCGCCGAGACTGCCATCTGCATTCAACGGGAAGACGGCGACATTACCACTGACGTAATTGGCAACGACGAGATATTGTCCCGTGTTGTCGATATTCAGATGGCAGGGCGCACGTCCCCGTGCTGATTGTTGGTTGATGGGCGTCAACCCACCGGAGGTGGACTCAATCGCGAAGACGTGAATCGAATCGTCCTCGCCGGTTTCTTCAACCGTGTAGAGATAACGGCGCGTGGCATCAATCGCGATGTATGTCGGATTGACGACATTGATGACTTGACCGCTATCAGTCAACTCGCCCGATGAGGCATCAAAATGATACAGATACAATCCATCGGCCTTGCCATCGACATGCGGCATCGACCGTGTGTATGTGCCGATGTAGAGATCAAATTGCTCGGTCACCGTATTCGCTCCGTATTTTAGAAAAACCGCGAAAACACAAGAGTCGCAAAGAAAATCACCCTATTGAGACATTGCCTGCGACGCCCTATATGATTTCTCTCATCAATCTTGCTTGACACCTTCCGGCAGCAAAGTCGCTGGGTCGAAGTAGCGGTCGAGCCTGCCACAAAAACCGAGTTTGTCATAATCGCCGACATGGATGAGATAATGCTGCGCTTGCATCAAGAAGTCGATGTTGTTGTCGTTGAGCGCGGCGAGATTTTCTTTCGAGCGTTCGGCTTCGGCTTGTGCGCCTTGGCTGATGATGTCTTGCCATTCGGTGCGCAGATGTGCTGTGCGTGCGTTAGCGAGTGCATAATAACGAGTTAGCGCGGCGAGGCCTTGTTCGTGGCTTTCCTCAAAGGCAGCCTTGAGTTTGAGGAAACCTTCGACACCACGATTGCGTCGTTGATAGGCATCTTCAATCGTGGAGACGGACATCGCTTCGGCGAATTTTTCGTCGCTGCTGAGCCACTCGTCGCTGAAGCAAACGACATTGTCGCCGCGTTCCGGCAGGCCGCTATTCTGCATGATGACGAGAATCTCAAGATCGCCATTGGGGTTGATGAGACGATGTATCGTACCGGGGCTGAAGATAAGCGCCGAATGTAAGTTGAGGTCAACCCGCGAAAAGCCGTTGGCATCAATCATCTCGACGGCGCCACTGCCGCCGAGCACGAAATACATTTCGGTACACATGAAGTGATGATGCGGCGTACCACCACGTTGTCCATCCGGTGTTTCGGTGTCGTAGACTTTCAAGCGCGTGACGAGGGTCGCGCCCGGCATCCGTAATTTGGGTGCTGCTGAGGTGAATGTCAAATCTTGCATGATTCGATTCCTTATCTAGTAGTAACTACTCAGGTTGTGGCTTTGCCAAACGAAAAGCAAAAGGATTCACCGCAAAGTGGCAAAGACCGCAGTAGGGACACAGCGTGTGTCACACGCTAGAGGGTTATACTCCTAAAAACGACACCCTGTTTGACCCTTTGCGATTGTGTGAGACTAGGCGAGTGATGACTCAGTCTGTGTAAGAGCAGGTCTGAGACCCGCCCTTACGAGCCATGCGTATCGATTGACCTTTGACTCGATGATGGTTGCTTCCAGACGGCGCGATTTTGCAAAAGCGAGCACCGTATTTTATTCATCTATCGGATACAATCGTTTGTCGCAAAAACGGGTCAAACCCTATGGCATCTAACACATGCTGTGCTCCTTGCGATTTGGTTTACAGACTCACAAATTTTTCTTGACAGCCATCAATTCATCATATTCCGGACGTTCTTTATAAAACGGGTCGAGTGGATAACAGCCGGAGACGATGCCGTTGCGCGGCGCGGTCGTGCAATCGCTGAAAGTACGACATAGTCGTTTGCGTTGTATCGGATTGCCCGCGAGAATGTCCGCCACGATGTCGGGATAACTCAGCATCATGCGACCAAGTCCGACAAAATCCGTCATCCCCGTGCGGATGACATGCTGCGCGACATGCGGCAACCATTCCTGTAAATACGAATATCCCGATCCGACAATCGTCAATTCAGGATGTGCCTGCTTGAGTTGCTGCGTGACGTAAATCTGACGTGCTACGCCGACGAGTGGGTCTTCGGGCGGTTGATAACCATCGGACGGCGGGAACAACGCCGGGCGTTGAATGTGCGGGTTGTAATATGGGCTGCCGACGGTGATGCACACGAGACGGATGTCCAAATCGAAGAGCAACTTGAGAAACGCATTCGGTTCATTGAAGTCGAGCGCTTTGCCAGTCTCGTCGCTGCCGAACGCATACGGATAGCGCCCGCCTTCGACCTCGACCGGCACACCAATCCCGTCTTCGCCCGGTTGATAAGGAATACAATCGACCGCGCTGAGGCGCACGCCGATGTGCAAACCCGGCGCTTCGGCGCGGACACCGGCGACGACCTCGCGCAAAAAGCGGGTGCGATTTTCAAAGCTGCCGCCATATTTGCCGGGACGGTCGACGGCGCTCAAAAATTCATGACCGAGATAGCCATGACAATGCTTGATGTCCACGAAGTCAAATCCAGCTTGTTGCACGAGCGTGGCCGCGTGGACGAATTCATCAATCAACCGGCTGATGTCGTCGTCGCTCATCAATGTCGAGTCGTCAGTGATATTGAATTTTGCGTCGAGTATTGGATGGCGATAGAGCGTGAAGGGTTCGAGTTTCGTCTTGTGATTCGGTCGCGCAAATCGTCCAGAGTGTGTCAGTTGCAAACCGGTGAATAAGTCACTGCTGCTGCCGAATTGTGCTTCGTGGGTTTTGACGAGCAACTCGCGCAGTTGTGTGATGTCTTGCAAATGGTCGTCGTCGAGCACCAATTGCAAAGGATTGGCGCGGCCATCATGCCGGACAGCGACGGCCTCCCCACCCCATACGAGTTTCGCACCACTGCGTCCAAAATTTCGCCAACGTCGCTTGACGAGTTCGGTCGGGCGACCATCGGGCGTACCGTCCCATCCTTCCATCGGCAGCACACAGAAGCGATTGCCGATTGTGAAGTCGTGGACGGTGTGTGAGTGTGCAAGCGGCGAGTCCGGGCCAGATTGCAATTCGTCATCAAAAGGCAATTCAGCGCCGATTTCGGTGAGGTAAGCGCGGAAGTCGTCAGCAGTACGAAGTTGTGCGACACGACGGTATGCAGTCATGATGTAACGTAGATAATCACGAATAGGAATGCGCGTTATTCATATTTGCTTTTGGCAAAGCGTTGAGGAATTCTTCATTCGATTCAGTTTGGCGGAATTGGGCCAATAATTGCTCGTAGGCATCCGTCGGGCCAACGTTCGGGTCTTCGTTCAGATGGCTTATCATGCGGCGCAGGGTATAGACGCGCTGAATAATATCCGGCCCCAGCAGCAGCTCTTCGCGCCGCGTCGACGATTGTTCGATGTCAAAGGCGGGGAAGATACGGCGTTCTTGCAATTTACGGCTCAGGTGCAATTCCATATTGCCCGTGCCTTTGAATTCCTCATAGATGACATCATCCATTTTACTGCCGGTATTGACGAGACAAGTGGCGACAATCGTCAGGCTGCCACCTTCTTCGACATTACGCGCCGCGCCAAAAATGCGTTTTGGCGGATGAATGGCGGATGGGTCGAGGCCGCCGCTGAGTGTGCGGCCACTCGTCGGCACAACGAGGTTGTAAGCACGCGCCAAGCGCGTGATGCTGTCGAGCATGATAACGACATGATGCTTGATTTCGACCAACCGTTTCGCACGGGCAAGCGCCATCTCCGCCACTTTGACATGATGCTGCACCGGGTCGTCAAAGGTCGATGCGATCACTTCGGCATCTACCGAACGATCCATATCGGTGACTTCTTCGGGGCGTTCACCGATGAGCGCAATCATCAAATGCACTTCGGGATAATTGTGGCTAATCGCGTTGGCAACTTCTTTGAGCACGGTCGTCTTACCCGCTTTCGGTGGCGAGACAATCAAACCGCGTTGTCCGCGCCCAATCGGTGCGAATAGATTGAGCATTCGAGTCGAAAGAATGCGCGGGTTGGTTTCAAGGTTGAAACGTTGATCGGGGAAAATCGGAGTCAGGTCTTCAAAATAGGGTCTGCGTTTGGCTTCTTCTGGGTTAAGGCCGTTGATCGCTTCGACGCGCAGCAGACCGTAATATTTTTCCGAGTCTTTCGGTGGGCGCACCTGCCCGATAACCATATCCCCAGTGCGCATATTAAAGCGTTTGATCTGCGCTTGGCTAACGTAAATATCATACGGGCCGGGTAGATACTTTTGCGTGCGTAAAAAGCCGATGCCATCATCGACAATCTCTAACACACCGCCTTGCAATTTGTGCCCTTGTTTTTCGGCTTTGTCGCGCAGCAAGGCGATAATCAATTCTTGCTTTTTCAAGCGACTGAAACCGGATATTTCGAGATCGCGCGCCAAGGTGCGCAATTCTTCGAGCGTTTTTGTTTCTAAGTCGGCAATGTCCATTTTCATCATGATAGAATTTCTCGTTTCAGGATTTTCTGATAGTTATTGAACGGAAAGTCACAACACCTTGTCAAGGCGTGTTGTATTTAAGTCGCGAATGGATTATATATGTATGTATGACAATCAAGAGGTAGATTGGTCTCTTTTCCTGTATTTAAGATTGGTATGCAGGCAGCATGAAAGAGAATACCACTTCGGCCTGTCCAACCTTTT
>RFIA01000415.1 GCA_003695675.1 Chloroflexota bacterium | reverse complement strand
TTGCCAACCAACACCGACGTGCCACTGCCAACAGATGTACCGCCACCGGCGACGGATACGCCGTTGCCCTTCCCGACCGACCCGCCTCCGGTGACGGAGACACCGGCACCATAAGAAGCACTTCGCAACCAATTATTGACGTACACCACATTGAGGAGTTATTTGTTGTTTGACTTAAAAGAACATTTACGCACACTGGTTGAAGCCCATGCCCCTTCTGGACACGAAGAACCCGTCCGCAATATTTTGCGCGAGGCGTGGCAAGACCTCACAGACGAGATGCAGCAAGATGGTCTCGGCAGTTTAATCGGCATCAAACGCGGCACGAAACCGCTAGAGACGCCGCGCCGTATCATGCTTGCTGCACATATCGACGAAATTGGGATGATGGTCAATGACATCATCGACGGATTCATTTGCGTCCATCGCATCAGCGGGGTGGACAACCGGGTGATGATGGCACAGCCGGTCATCGTGCATGGCAAACGCCCGTTGCCCGGTATCGTCGCGACCGTGCCGCCTCATTTGCTGTCGCGTCAATCGCGTGGCAAATATCCCAGTTTTAACGATTTCGTGATTGATGTCGGCTTGCCCGCCGACGAGGTGAATGACCTCGTGCGTGTCGGCGATTTGATTACGCCAGATGTGACGATGTTGGAATTGCAAGACGGGCATTTTGCAGCCAAAGCGATGGATGACCGCGCTTGTGTCGCGGCGGTGACGGTCGCATTGAACATGCTTCAGGGAATGCACCATCGATGGGATGTCTATGCCACGGCCACGGTGCAAGAAGAAACCGGCTTGTATGGTGCGCGGACTGCTGCGGCACACATTGCGCCGGATATTGCGATTGCGCTTGACGTCGGCTTTGCGCCGCAGCCGGGCGTCAATAGCGATACGATTGCACTCGACGATGGCCCCGCGATTGCAATGGGCGCGAATTTCCACCCGAAATTATTTGACCGCATCAAAGAGACCGCTAAAAAGCACGAGATCAAATTGCAGGAAGAAGTCGTCCCCGCTTATAGCGGCACTGATGCGTGGGCGATACAGGTTGCGCAGGAAAGCATTCCGACAGCATTGCTGAGCATTCCCTTACGCAATATGCACTCGCCGGTAGAAACCGTTAAGCTCAAAGACATCGACCGTGCTGGGCGCTTGCTGGCGCATTTCATCGCCGACTTGGACGCCGATTTTCTCGCGGCGATTAATTGGGATGATTTGAAAGCCAATGTGGATAATAACAACAGCGACGAGAAAGTGAGCGAAAGCGCGTGATATTACAACAACTCTCCGAAGCAATCGGCGTCTCTGGCAAAGAGGACGCCGTTCGCAAAATCGTCCTCAAAGCGATTGAGAAGCACGTCACGAATATTCGCATCGACGCAATGGGCAATGTCACCGCCATCAAAAAAGGCACAAGCAGCGACAATTTGCGTGTGATGATCGCCGCCCATACTGATGAAATCGGCTTCATGGTCACCGAGATTGACGGCGACGGCTTCATCAAGTTCACGAATATCGGCAGTGTAGACGAACGCATCTTGCCGGGCTTGCGCGTCAAAGTCGGCGACAAGCAATTGCCCGGTGTGATTATGTGGCCGCCGATTCATAAGAATCGCGATCAAAATGCGGTCAAGCTGGACGCCTTGCGCATCGACATCGGCGCGAAGAACAAAGACGCCGCCAAAAGCAAAGTCAAACCGGGCGACCGTATCGCTTTCGACAGCCGCTTTATGGAAGTCGGCGACAAGATGTTGCGCGGCAAAGCCTTCGACGACCGTGTGGGGTGTTCCCTGTTGATTGATATTCTGCAAGGCGGCCCCTATCCGGTTGATATTCTGGCGGCTTTCACCGTGCAAGAGGAAATCGGTTTGCGCGGTGCGGGGGTCGCGGCGCGGATTCTCAATCCTGATATGGCTTTCGCGCTCGAAGGGACGACGGCGCACGATGTCCCCGACCCGACGGCGAATCCCGACGATGAAGACGAACCGAACCCGACAGCGCGACTCGGCGACGGCCCTGCCTTGACGGTCATCGACGGCGGGATGATTGCCGACCCGCGCCTGTTGAATTTTTTGCGCAGCACGGCAGAAAGCAACAACATCCCCTATCAACTCAAGACCCGACCCGGCGGGCGCACCGACGCCGCCGCGATTCATACGGCAAATGCGGGGATTCCATCGGCAGCAATTTCGGTGCCGTGTCGCTACATTCACAGCCCGTCGGCCTATCTCAATCGCGATGATTATGACAATACGCTCAAGCTGTTGCAGACGGCGCTCAACAATCTGTCGCACGATGTCTTGAAGCGGGCCTGAATCATTTTAATTATCAGATCATTTGAGGAGTAGTCTAACGTGAAAGACCTGATTAAAAAATTAACCGAAGCATGGGGGCCGTCGGGATATGAGCATCATGTGCGCAAATTGATTCAAGAAGAAGTTGCCGACCTTGCCGATGAAGTACGGGTTGACGCGCTTGGTAATTTGATTTGTCGTGTCGGGCAAGGCGACACGAAAGTGATGGTCGCCGCGCACATGGACGAAATCGGCCTGATGGCAACCTTCGTTGAGCCGAAAAGCGGTTATCTGCGCTTCAGCAATATCGGCGGCCTCATCAACAGCACATTGTTTGGCAATCGTGTTCGCTTTGAAGATGGTACAATTGGTGTCATTGGTTTGCAACAAGTAACGAATTCGAATCGCAACGGATCATCGAAACTCGACGATTTTTATATCGATGTCAGCGATGGCAACGGCGGCAATGTGCAACCCGGCAGCCCGGCTGTGTTCTGGCGCGAGATGGAAGTGCGCGGCAGTCGCGTCATCGCGAAATCGTTGGACGACCGCATCGGCTGTGTCGTCGCGATTGAAACGATGCGCAAACTCGCGAAGCAAACGCCGAATGAAGTTTATTTCGCCTTCACCGTTCAAGAAGAAGTCGGTTTGCGCGGGGCGCGACCGGCAGCGCACGGCATCAATCCTGATATTGGCGTCGCGTTGGACATCACTTATTCCGGCGATGAGATCAAAAATGCAAAAGTGCCGACTCGTCTTGGAAAAGGCGCCGCGATTAAGATTCATGATGCCGGTTTGGTCGTGCCGCCGGCTGTCCGCGATTGGATGGTCAAACAAGCCGAATCCGATGGCATTCCGTATCAACTCGAACTCATCACCGGCGGGACGACCGACGCCGCTGGGATACAACTCGCCCATTCCGGCGTGCCGAGTGGTTGTATTTCGATTCCGTGCCGCTATCCACATACGACAAGTGAAACCGTTGACCTCAATGACGTACAGGCGTGTATCGATTTACTCACTGGATTATTGAGTAATTCGGTCGAATTGTAAGATTATTGTGCAAATTCACAGTGAAAAGTTTGATTTAATAGAATCATTAACGGATAAGCATCATCGCCCTTCGGTATAATGAAGGGATAGAGAAGTATAGCCACGAGAAAGTGCACTACAATCGTGGTGATGAGAACGGATCAGTCCGATGAACTATCGCAATGATATAGACCAACAACCTGCTCATGAAGATTTACAATTGTTGGCCGAAGTCTCGCAGTTGTTGACGCTGTTGGATTTGGATCGTGTCATTCATCAAGTCATTGAGTTGATGAAAGATGCGGTTGGTGCGACACGGGCGAGTCTTTTTTTGCAACACGAGCAAGGTATTGACTGGGATCATATTATCACCACGCGCGACCTCGACCCCGAAGAATCCTTTCAGGTCGTGCAGAGCGTACTCGACAAAGGATTGGCCGGATGGGTGGTGCGCAACCGTCAAGGGGCGATCATTTTTGACACAGCGACTGATGAGCGGTGGCATGTCTTCCCAAACGATACGCGACAAGTCGGGTCGGTTTTGTGTGTGCCGTTCATCAACAACGATGATGTCGTCGCCGTATTGACGCTCGAACATCCTGATACCCATCGCTTTGATGAGCGTCATCTACGAATGATGACGATTGTTGCCAATCAAGTCACGGTGGTCGTCCGCAATGCGCAGTTATTCAATCAAGTGCAAGAAGAGGGGCGGCGCTTCCAAGCTGTGTTACAATCAATTCCTGATGTGCTATTTGTGATGGACAACGACGGCACCGTGCTGCTGGTGAATGATGCGGCGCTGCGTTTTCTCGGTATTGATGATACAGAGGTACTCATCAACAGGCCGCTTGCCGATCTCGTCGAAATTGAACAAGCGCTGGCCCCCGTCTACGATATTGTGCATGACCCGCTTGAGGTCAGTGATCGTTGGGATTTTGAAGCACACTCTGCGACTCGTGAGCTTGATTTCGTCGTCACCATGTCAACATGGCACGATCAAAATCGAAAGACTGCTGGTTATGTCGTCATCATGCACGATGTAACGACGTTGCGCACGCTGCATCGTTTCAAAAGCGATATGCTCAAGATGGCGTCGCACGATTTGCGCAGCCCACTCGGTTTGATAACCGGTTATAGCGATATGATCGAGCTTGATCTGCCGCCGGGCGAAACACCGATCCGTGATTATCTGGCCGCGATCCGCCGGGCGACCGACCGCATGAGTAATCTCTTGGACGATTTGTTGCGCGTCGAGAAAATCCGCAGTTCACCGTTAGAATTGGTCGAGCAAATTAATCTTGGCGATATTGTGTATACGGTCATCAGCAATATGGAACCAGCGGCATCACAAAAGCAACAGACATTAGAGGCCGCAATCGAACTCGACAATTTACCAGGCATCATGGTTGATCCCGTCTTGATTCGACAAGCGATGGAAAATCTTGTCAGCAATGCCATCAAATATACGCCAGAAGGCGGGCACATCATTGTCAAGGCGAGCTATGACGCCGAGCGTTTTTCATTTGTGGTTGAAGACAATGGCATTGGTATACCGGCCAATCAGATAGAGCGCGTCTTCGACCCCTTCTACCGTGCAAAACAAGCCGGTACAGAAGATACACCCGGTCAAGGCGTTGGGCTGAATCTTGTCAAAACAATTATTGAGCGACACAAGGGCGAAATTTGGGTCGAGAGCGAGGTGGGGGTTGGCAGTCGATTTGGCTTCTGGTTGCCGATGTCTTCTCGTTCGTGATAGGCTGTAGACGCTTGGCGAAACACCTGAAGACCTATACGATGAATCATGACCTCGAATCAATCTGATATTGATAAAATCCGCTTTGCACTCAACGAAGTGCTCAGCCAACGTGATGTTTTCACGAGTGGGACGTACACGCAAATCGTGCTGGCATTGTACGACAAGCTGCGCCGTCTTCAAACTGCATCTGCCAACAAATCAATCCTTGCCGCAAACCCCGACGAAATCCGTCTCGTCTCGGTGATGTTCATCGATATCAAAGATTCAACCCGCATCGCCCAACAACTTGAAACCGAAGATTTCAAAACCATGCTGGCCGATGTTCACCGGCGAATTGCCGAGATTGTTCAGGAATGGGGTGGCGAGGTCGGGCAGTATCTTGGCGATGGTCTGTTATGCTTTTTTGGTGCGCATCGCAGCCGGACGGACGATGCGTCGCGGGCTGTCTCTGCCGCCTTGACTGTGCAGAAGAGTATGGAGACTTATGCCCAACAATTCGAGCAGCGCTATGCGATCAACTTTGCTGTGCGCACGGCGATTAGTACCGGCAGAGTCGTCGTGGGGATGATTGGCACGGCGGAGAAAAAAGAATTCCTCGCGATGGGAACAACGACGAATCTCGCGGCGCGGTTGCAAAATTTAGCCAACCCAACGGAAATACTGATTGATGCCGAGACTTACCGCCGCATACAAAGCAATTTTGTTGTCGAAGCGCGGCCTCCGGTACAGCTAAAAGGTTTTGAAGACCCGGTGACGTATTATGTTGTCACCGGTCAGCGTCGCTTGGCCGATACAGAAGGACGCAAGTATCAAATTGCCGGCATCGATCTGCCATTTTTAGGACGCAAAGCAGAATTGGCACAAATCGCGCAGGCGGCAAGCGATGTTGAAGCCAGCAAACAACTACGGGTCATCACAATTTCTGGCGAGATGGGCACAGGCAAAACTCGTTTGTTGCACCATTTGTTGGAGAGTGGGTTCATCACATTTGCTTGCGTCGATATGTCGTTGCGCAATCAAGCGCAGATGTCGCCCTATACAATCTTGCACACACTCATCACGACATATTGTCATATCAATGATGATATGCCCTTGGATGTGATTGAAGACACGATTACGGATTACTTCCGCGATATTTGGCCGACTCCTGACGGGGAGGCTGTTGCTGCTGGAATCGGACACCTAGCTGGATATGGTTTTGATGATAGCCCACATTTGGCATTGCTGAAGCAGAAGCATAGCGGGCAAGACCAAATTGTCGCCCGCTGGCTTGTGACGTGGCTGCAATATCTTTACCCTGAGCAACCCCTGCTGGTACTCATCGACAATTTACATTGGGTCGATAGTGTGTCATTACAAGTGCTCAGGCATCTATTTGACGAATTACGCAACACACCCACTTTGGTCGTCACCTCGCTGAGAACCGAAGCCGCGCAGAGTCAACAATATTTTATGATCGATGACGACCGGCAATTGCAAATTGAATTGGATGAATTGGATCGCTCTACGGCACATCAACTTGTTCAGACGGTCTTGCAACACGTTCAAAATACCCCGCCAACACTAGAAACATTAATCGTGGAACGAACCGGCGCCAACCCGTTGTTCATTCAAGAATTTTTGCGCATGTTGTTCGACGGTGGCGTCTTCCAACGCGATGATACCGGGCAGTGGGTGCTCAATGCCTTTCATTACAACACCGTCGCTTCGACGCTGCCGAACAGTTTGCTGGGAATTTTGCAAGCGCGTCTTGACGATTTGCCCGACCCGGTACGACAGGCGCTGCAATTCGCAGCCGTTGTCGGCGACACCTTCTGGCATGGTGTGATTTCTGCATTGACCGGTTACGATACGCTGCCATTGTTGGACGACCTTGAGTCGCGCAGCATAATCGCTCGCAACAACGAAAGCACTTTCGACGGGCAGATTGAATATGTCTTCACCCACTCGCTGTATCGTGAAGTCGCTTATGAAATGATGACTCGTGCCACACGCGAACGCTATCATCAGCGTGTTGTGCGTTGGTTGGCGGCGCGTGTCGGGGAACGCAGCGATTATCTGGAGTTGCTGGCCCGGCATTATGTTCTCGGTGGCTTGGGGGAAGAAGCGCTTTCGACATATCTGAAAGCCGCCGAAGAACGAATGGGACGCGGCTTGATTGACGAATCGTTACGGTTGATTGAAGCCGGGTTAGCTTCGGCTCGCAATGTGTCTCGCGAGCACGCCTTGCCGATAGTCAGCCAATTGTGGTTGTTGCAAGCCCAAGCCTACGATGCTTTGCAACTTTATGCCCAAGCGAGTGCCGCCTGCGAGACGGCGATTATGCTGATGGGCGAATTACCCCCCGAAACTTTGCTTGACAAACGCATCCTCGCCGCGCGTGTTCTCGGCGATGCCTATCGCGGAATGGGGCAGTATGATAAGGCGTTGGGCGCTTTGCAGGAAGCCGAAAGCTTGCTAACCGATGACGATATTGAGCATCAAAGCAGCATCGCCCGCGCCTTCAGTTTGTTGTATTTTTCAAAGGGCGACCTGAACGCAAGTTTGCATTATCAACAAATTGCCTTAGAACAAGCCGAACAAACACATAATTTGCGACAGATTGCCGGTTCGCTCGCGTCGTCTGGCCTCATTGCGCATGAACGCGGTAATTATGCGATGGCGCTGCGTGCGTACAACCGCGCTCTCGAAATCAATCGCCGTCTTGGCAACATCTATTATCAAATTATGGACTTGCTGCATCTAGGGACAATCTATCGCGCTGTATCTGCCTATGAAGAAGCCCTGTCACTATTTGAAGAGGCTGACACCTTGCAACACAATTTACATTTTCAAAATTCGTTGCATCAGGTGCATCGCGCTTTGTGTATGCTTGAACTCGGCGATCTGCAAACTGGCAAGGCAATACTCGAAGCAGCGATGCAAACACCGCCGCAAAATGCCCATACACAACAGATCATGCGCTTGGCCTATATCAACGGCTTATTGCTTATCGGGGATTATGAACGCTGCCTTGACGAAGCCAATGTGCTGAAGCAGGAGGTCGAAGGACACAATCTGCTGTTGTTCGGGCGCGTCTTGTTTTGGATAGGCGCGGCGCAATATGCCTTGCGCGACTCCAACGCCGCGGCGACTGCACAAACCGCGCTCGAATACGAACTCATTTACGGCGGTCGCAATGCGTGGCGCTGTTACCATTTGCTCGGTCGTGCCACCGCCGACCCCGATGCTAGGCTGCAATATTATCAACAGGCTTGTGAAATTGTGCAGACCACCGCTGCGACTCTGCATGATTGGCCGGAGTTACGAACGGCATTATTGAGCGATTCGCTCGTCACCGAAATGGAGTCGGCAATTCGCGACGCCACCCAAATGAATCAATCCTCTAACAATTGATACGCCAATTTCGCGTAATCTTGTGCCGTCCCAGTGACGGGTTGTTGCTCCACCCCTGCAAACTCGGTGCGTTTAGCGGCGACTTGCTGCTTGAGCCGCGCTACCTCACTATCTTTGGGTTCAATCCGTTGCGCATCGTCCAGCAATAATTCCGCAATGTCGAGATGCTTCTTGCTGTTTTCCACCAACAATCGCGCAATATCGACGATATTGCTGACAATATTGCCATGATCGTTGCTTTCATAAGCCAAATGCAAGGCTTGACGATAACGAAGAAGCGCGTCGCCCAATTTATTGGCCTGCGTCGCGGCATACGCCAGATTATTCAATTGCAGCGCTTCCTCTTCTTTATCATGAACCGACCGGGCGATATGCAATGCCGATGTATGGAAATTAATCGACTCGGCCCATTGTCCAAGTTCGCTATGTGCCGCGCCGAGTCCACCGAGAGCGCGGCCTTCATAATCGCGCCGTTCCTGTTTTTTGAACAAAGCCAATGCTTGTTCGAGCGTTTCGATAGCCATTTCCGGTTCGCTGTTGTCCAAACGCGCATAACCGAGCTTGTACAAAATGACGGCTTCATTTTGGCTGTCGTCGATTGTGCGGGCGATTTCTAATGCTTGCTCATAAGCGCGGATGCTTTGCTCGCCTTCGCCAAGTTGTTGGCGAGCATCGCCGAGCGTGATCAACAATTGCATTTGTGTTTCGGCATCGCCCAATTCTTCGGCCAGTTTGATACCGCGTGACGCATGTAAAATTGCCGCCTGAAGATGGTCGGTTTTTGTCATCAATGCGGACAGGGTGTCGAGCGTGTCAAGGATGTGTGCGTTGTCTTCTTTGCGTTCATATATGGTGAGAACTTGGTCATACGTATTGATGGCTTCGTTTTCCATACCCTCTTTGACTTGTGCATCGCCAATTTGTTTGAGGATGGAAGCCTCTTCATCTGTATCGCCATTTTCTCGCGCCTTCGCCAAGGTACGACGCAAGCGTTCAATTTCGCTCAGCTCTTCTTCTTCCGCCACATCATCCTCATCCTCAGTTTCTTCTTCGTCGATGTCATTGAGAAAATCGAGGAACTTTTCTTCATCTTCATCGTGTGGCGCGATAGCATCAAACAGCGAGGGCGGCATTTCAGGCTCATCTGTTTCGCCAGCCGGCGCCACTTCTTCGTATGCGGGGAAGGGCTTTGTGAAGCTCGCCGCAAGCTGCCGCAAGCGCATCAGTTCATACAGATAACCTCGTTCTTGCACAAAGTCGTCTGCTTGCATCAACAACACGGAGAATTTGTTGGCTGCCTCACGATTGCCATTTTCCGCCGCCCACGCCGCCGCCGCAAGCAATGTATCGATGTGCGCCGCCAATTCATCGCGGGCCTCATCATTCGCGGTCAATTGTTCGGCCAATGACAAAACATTTTCGAGCATGGTATTTTGTAAAGTTTCTAATTGCGGCGTATCTTTCAACAAATTGTGGACGAATTCGCGAACGAGAGGATGCAGCGCATAATGAGTTTGGTCATAACGTTGGAAGCGAATCACGAGATAGCGTTGCGCCAAACCGATCATCACTTTTTCGAGTTTTTCTCGCGGCACATTGCTGACCATGCTCAACAACTTGGCGGAGATATTGTCGCCGAAAGCGACACCGGCAATCAAGATAATACCTTTGTACGCATCATTGAGCGCTTGGAATGCCAGCGAAAGCGATAGTGTTGCCGCAGTTGCACCCGCCGTGTCCGGCAATTCGTTGAGATACTCGGCGGGTGATTGTTTGTTGGCTCGCATCGTTCGGGCGGCGATGCTTATCGCAAACGGAAGATAATCGAGTTTTTCAACCAACGTGTCAATAGCTGGCGCGGCCACATCTGCGCCAATACCACCGAGCAACTTGAACAAACCCGCCGCCGCTTGTGCAGACAATTTATCGACTTCAACCTTTTCCCAAGGGCCGTCAGCCATCTCGTCTACGATGACAATTGCGGGCAAGCCGCTCACACATTTGTCGACGAATTCACTCGCGGCGCTGACGTCTGTGTTGCCGTCGATGATGACAAGCGGCTTGTGAAAGCGCAGCGTACTCGCGACCGCGCCCACCATCGCCGATGGGGTTTCGCTGCCTGTGATTTCTGCGACTTGATATGCCCGCCCGACAGTAATCAAAAATCTGTCGAACGAGTCGATGCTCTGCAACCACAATACGCCACCATCTTGCTGCATGTAGGCGCTTGCCAATGTAGCGGCCAGCGCTGTCTTGCCAACGCCAGGTTTCCCGTGTAACAACACGGCTTGATTGTTCTTCAGATGCGTATAAACGGCCGTCAGACTAGTCTCTCGCCCGACGAGTCGCGGCGGGAGCATAATCGGAAGTTTGGCGACCTCGTGGGCTGCTGCTTCATGCGGTATATAATCGGCCATGCGTCAGACCCCATTCTGTTTCCGGATGGTATGTGCAAGATAATCAAGATTGTATTGAGTATAACGTGATGCGCGTATTGGGGCAATTAACCTATTTTACCCATGCGTATGGTTGTACTCAAAGGGATGAAAATATTTGAACCGCAAAAACATAGAGAACACAGAGTTCTTTCTCTGCGGACACTGCGGCGCTGCGTCTCTGCATTAAATCGTTTCGTCTTTCTTGGCGATCTTGGCGCCTTAGCGGTTTAATAGCGTTTATTTTCAGAAGAATACACAACAGCGGGACGGATGATAATCCGCCCCGTTGTTGACAACGAGTCCAATATGCTCACGCTTCGTATTGAATATCGACGATGCGGCCGCTAGCCGCGGATTCGACAATCGCGTCGCAAATGACGGCGTTACGATACCCATCTAAGAATGTCGCGCCATAAGGAGCGACATCGACATCATTGACGATGGCGTTGAAGAAATGGTGGAATTCGTGTACGAACGAATGTTCCCAACCGATGATGTGACCGTGCGGCCACCAATTTTCCCAATATGGATGATACGCTTCGGTGACGAGCACATTATGAAAACCGCGAGTCTCTTTCGGCTCTTCGTCGTTCCAATAAACATTCAATTCATTCAACCGTTCGAGATTGAAGACAATCGTCCCGTGTTCACCGTTGATTTCGATAGCGTGATGATTTTTGCGCCCCCCCGCGAAGCGCGTCGCTTCAATCGTGCCCATCGCGCCATTCTCAAATTCCAGCAACATCGTCACTGCATCATCGACATCAACCGTCCCCATACCCGACCCATCCGGCAAAGGCCGTTCGGTGATGAAAGTCTTCGTCATGCCCATGACTTTCGCCGGTTCGCCAATGAGGAAACGCGCGAGGTCAACGACATGTGAGCCGAGATCGCCCAACGCGCCGCTACCGGCGATACGCTTTTGCAAACGCCAAACGCGCTCAAAGTTGGGATCCATAATCCATTCTTGCAAATAGACACCGCGAAAATGATAGATGCGTCCGAGTTTGCCGCTTTCGATCAATTGCCGCGCCTGCACAATCGCCGGTACGAAGCGATAATTGAAGGCGACCATGTTCTTGACACCGGCTTTGTTCACCGCGTCAAGCATTTGCTTGGCTTCTTCGGCGCTGCGGGCGAGTGGCTTCTCGCAGAAGATGTGCTTGCCCGCTTGGGCGGCCACAATGCACGGTTCGGCGTGAGCATCATTCGGCCCGCCATTGTCGAAAACATCAATGGCATCGTTGCCCAACATCTCGCGCCAATCGGTGTAATAACCTTCATAGCCATAACGCTTCGCCGCTTCAGCAACTGCTGCTTCATTGCGCCCAGCAATCGCCACAAGTCGCGGCTTGGCAACCGGCGGATACATCATATAAGGCAGTTTCTTGAAAGCGTTTGAGTGTGCCTTGCCCATGAAGGCATACCCTAACATCCCGATACCGAGTTCGGGCGCGTCCCCTTCGGCACGCGCACCGGTCATACGTGTGAAACCTACTTCGTCGGCCATACCCTACTCCTCATCATTCGGCATCTTTGCCAAGCTGCGCCATCGGCGAAAAATCGGACGGCAGAAAATCAACAGCGCGGACGAACTCAATCGCCTCCGCCGCGCCATGTTCGCGATTCATCCCACTATCTTCCCACTCAATCGAGAGCGGCCCATCATAGCCGGCGCGATTGAGCGCGCGGATGATGCCGTCGAAATCGACATCGCCACGACCGGGCGAGACAAAATCCCAGCCGCGCCGATGATCGCCAAAGTCGAGATGCGAACTGAGGATACTGTTGACTCCGTTGAGGTTGAGCTTCACATCTTTGATGTGCGCATGATATATACGGTCGGGGAAGCGGTCGATGAAAGCAACCGGGTCGAATTGCTGATGGATGAAATGGCTCGGATCAAAATTGAAGCCAAAGGCCGGATGATTGTCGAGCGCAGCGAGGGTTTTCTCGGCGGTGTAAATGTCATACGCGATTTCGGTCGGATGTGCTTCGAGCGCGAAGCGAACACCTTCTTGTTGGAAGACATCGAGAATCGGCTTCCACCGGTCAGCGACTTCGCGATAACCGGCTTCAATAATTTCCATCGACAGTGGCGGGAAGAAATAAAACAGATGCCATATCGGACTGCCGGTGAAGCCGACGACTGTGTTGACACCGAATTGTTTCGCAGCGTGGGCGGTGTGCTTCATCTCTTCAGCGCAGCGTTGCCGAACACCTTCCGGGTTGCCGTCACCCCACAAACGCGCCGGAATCGTCCCCTTATGGCGTTCATCAATGATGGCATCGGCGACACATTGCCCGACGAGATGATTGCTAATAGCGAAAGATTGCAGGCCGTGCTTCTCAAGAATATCTCTACGCCCGCGAACATAGGCATCATCTTCAAGCGCCTTGTCCACCTCAAAGTGGTCACCCCAACAGGCGATTTCGAGTCCATCATATCCCCATTCGGCGACTTTCTCACAAATCGTCTCGAATGGCAAGTCGGCCCATTGGCCGGTGAAGAGTGTAATCGGTCGTGCCATAATTTACGCTCCCATTGAGAATAAAATGATTAAACCGCAAAGATACAAAGGTCGCAAGGAAAAGGAAATATTCAACACGAAGAGCCGACGGTCAACAACAACTCGGTTATGCGTTGTTCTTGATTTGTAATGAATCGAGAATCAACTGAAATGTTGGAACCAGTGTGTTGGCGGTGCTGTCTGCCGAGTAGACTTCCAACACGGCGAGGAACGGCGCACGTTCCATATAGATGACATCCATCTGCCCAAAGGGGAGGTTGTCGCGCCCTTCAACCCGGTAACTGCGCACCACGCTGCCGTCATCGGCGACTGTTTCACCAATCAAGCGCAGCGTATCGTCATCGGCATAGTGCATTTCGTCATAGCGGGCAATGGCTGCGGCAAAATTATCAGCATCGGTGATAGCCCCATTGGATTCAACCAACGCAAGATCGACCATTGCGCTGTTGTCCCGCGCTCGCCAAATGTGCATCATCCGTTGACTCGTCGAGTTGTCCTCAAATTGTTGTGGCGGAATCCACTGCGCAGGAATCGAAATCGAATAATTTTGCGTCTCGACGATTTGCGCCCCGGCGAAGGGAGTCGGTTGTACAGCAGCTTGTGTCGCAAAGGATTCGATGTCATCCGAACCACCGAGTAACGAATCGTCAAGGAACAACAATACCAGCACAATCACGAGACCAACAGCTACAAAAATACCGGGAATGATGATGCCTTTCCACACATTGAAGGATTTGCCGTCGTCATGTGGCGTAGCCTGTGCTGCTGTTTCTGAGGGTAATTGCGTCGTCGGTTGGCCAATTTTGAGCGGTGCCTCGCTGCCCGGAAGAATCGTCGCGGCATCTTCGTGCGAAGCCTGTGTGCCGGTTGGGTGAACTTCCCCATGCAACGCATTGCGGAACGCTTGAGCAAATTCCCGCGCTGAGGCGAAGCGGTCATTGGGGTTTTTGGCCGTCGCCCGGTCGATGACATCTTGCATCGCTTCGGGCACATCTTTGCGATAGGCCGAGAGCGACGGCAACGGTTCGTTGATTTGTTTGAACAACAGTGCCAGTGGGGTTTCGGCTTGATACGGCTCGCTCCCGGTGATGAGTTCAAACAAAACGATGCCGAGCGAGTAAATATCGGCACGGCCATCAATCGGTTGCCCGTTGGCTTGCTCAGGACTCATGTATGCCGGTGTGCCGATGAGCATACTGCCGGTCATCTCACTACCAAGCACACGGGCGATGCCGAAATCGCTCAAATAAGCATTGCCTTGCTCATCAAGCATGACATTGCCCGGTTTGAGGTCGCGGTGGATGATGCCCTGCCGGTGCGCGTGGTCAAGCGCTTGTGCCACCTGTGTCAACGGCTTTTCGAGCCACTCAAGAGGGATGGAGCCGCGCCGAATCATCTGCGACAAACTGCCCCCGGCCAGATAACGCATTACAATGAAGGGGATGCCCTCAACCTGACCGTAATCGTAAATCGGCAAAATGTGCGGGTGCTCAAGATGCGCGATGACATCGACCTCGCGTTGGAAGCGCTCGAAGAAATTCGGGTCGTGCATCAAGCTCGGCGGGAGCACTTTGAGCGCGACAATGCGATTAATCGATGTCTGCCGGGCACGATAAACCGTCGCCATACCGCCCCGCCCGACCTCCGCAAGAATTTCATAATGACCGAGCGACTTGCCCACAAGGTCATCCGGCGAAGGTTTAGGTTGGTTATCGTTGCTCGCACTCGGCATTTGTTCGGTATGCTCGTCCATATCGTTGTCCCCTATTCATCAATTACATCATCTGTAGAGGCGAGACATGCCTCGCCCGTGTTTGCGCGAAGACAAACAAAACGATCAACGCAGAGAAATTGATGATTTTCTTTGCGTCCTTTGTGCCTTTGCGGTGGAACATCTTTTCACGACAGTCGATTTGTTCATAGAACCTGAGTCGTTATGCAATTCCATTATACACCGCATTGCCTCGAACGCCGCAGCGCTCACGTTAAAATGCGGTTGGAGTCTGTTGTAGTTGTCAACCGACAGATGGGGAATACAAAAACCGCAAAGAAAATTCTCTGCGGCCTCTGCGTCTGTGTGGCAAAATTTATATCCGTTCGAGCAGCTTTTGCTTGTGCGTCTCGAATTCTTCGTCGCTGATGTAACCCTTGTCGCGCAATTCGCCGAGTTTGCTGATCTTTGTGAAGACATCGCCGGAATCTTCGGCGCGACGTTTGAGGCGTGAGGCGACTCCCTTGCCTTCTTCAAAGGCTTCGTCATAGGCGCCGCGCACGCTGTCGATGTCCACATCAGAGAGGGCTATCTCTCTCTCTAACATATCGATAGCAATCTGCCCGACGGCATACGTCGATGCGCCGGAGAGCACCATCATCGAAATGCCACCGATGACGCTGCCGACGACGGGAATGCCCTTAATCAGTGACGAACCGAACTTCGCGAAGGTGCTGCCCGTCAATGCCGAGACGAACGATTTTCCCATTTCGGCATCGAAATCCATGTCATAGAGTTCAGTGAGTTGCCGCAGCATATCCATTTGAATCGCGGTGACGGCCACAATGTCGAGCAATGGTATCGGCATCAAACCGCCGCCCATCGCCCACACGACATGATTTTCGATAATCCGCTTCGCCTGTGGATTTGTCATTCTTGTCGAATTCCTTTCAACTATGTCACATATTTATTTTACACGTCTTTGCTCGCGTTAGACACAACGGAAGTCTCTATCATGTATACGCTGTATGAGGCGTTTTTGTTTCGCTTACGTGATGCTATGACCGGTAACGCACAGGCGAATTCAATATCGCGATGCCGATATGCTGTCGGATCATTAAGATACCCGTGCAAGAACAGGACTTTTTGGCGAATGACACAGGCCTCACTCTCGCTCTATATTTGAAACAATGTAATCGCAATTCTAATAAGGCATTGCACACCCCCGGAGGAGCGGGATGACAGGCATCGTCAACAGCACCCAACTAGCCGATTATACCGGCAAGCGGTGGACACAATATTTTCAAGCGCTTGACGCGCTCGATGCGCATTCGTTGACCATCGAGCAGATTGTCAATCGCCTGATCGATGTCTATCAACTCGACCAAGCGTGGGCAGAAGCCATCGCTATCGGTTATCGTCTTCAAGACAACACATGGTCGAGCGGGTAATCACCTCAACTGACGCAATCCATTGAACGGCGTTCATCCCACACATTGAGCGCCGTTTTTTGTTGTCTCCCCAACTTCGCGCAAAATTCACAGCGCAAATCCCCTGAATCAAGTATACTGCACCGTATGTACTCAGATGTGGGAACACTTCAGTGAGAGGAATAGCACATCATGGCGCGAGAAAAAATGCTCGAAGCACGTCGTCTGATTCAAGAAAAAGATTATGAAGCGGCGCGGGCGTTGCTCAAAACGATTGACCATCCCAAGGCGCGCGAATGGGAAGCGCGACTCGATCAGATTGCGCCCGCGCAATCGACGCCTCAGCAACGCACACAGAAGGCGGCTTCGGGGGGCAGCAGTCGCGGTGTGCTTCTCGCGGTGATCGGGGTTGTCCTCGTCGTCATCATCGTGATTGTGATTGCGGTCGTAGTCGTCGCCGGGGGGTCGGATGATGACGAAGACACGGCCACAGATGAGACGACAACCGCGCAAACCACCGGCGGTGAAGCCGACGGCAACGCTCAAAATGATGGCGGCGCGTCGCAAGATGACACAAAAGATACCGGGGACGGCAATGTCGCGTCCGGCGGTGACCGTCCTGCGAATGTCCCAGCGGTATTTCCCTTCCCGACCGGCGGCTTTACACCCGTCTTAGACAATTCGGAAGGCGATGAGGTTTTCGTCTCGGTCTCGGTCGGGACGGCATTCGCGGATCTCGAATCATTTTATCGTACACAATTGCCGAATGCCGGCTATCAAATCATCACCGACGTGCCAAGCGCCGACGCCACCATTCTTTCGATTGTCGGCGACGAACTGCAAGGGTCGGTGCGCCTCACGCGCGATGGTTTGGCCGAAGGCGAGTCGCGCATCACGATTTCGCTCGAACCACGCGAGGCAGATATTTTGACGCCGGGCGCATCGTCCGCGAACAGTGAGCCGGTCGAAAGCAATTTCGACGACCCGGTCACGGCGGTCGAAGCATTCATGACTGCCGTCTTCGACAATGACGTGGTTACGGCCATCGGTATCGTTTGCCCGGCGTTGCGCAGCGAGATCGACGAACAAATATTGCTCAGCTTGAGACCACAGATTCCGTCGGGCCAAATTGACTCATCGGGCTTAGAGACGCGGCTGTTGACAGAAGGTGGCGGTGTCGCCCAAGTCGAAGTCAGCGGGACTGTCGTCGTCACGGTGAGTGATGTCGCCGTCCCGGTAGAATTCCCGCCGCTTGTGCTCGATGTCACCAACGATAACGGCTGGAAGGTCTGCCCGCGCGAGTCATAATTTGCGCGTTATGCGTCACGGTGCAGCTTGCCTGACGCCATGACGATGTTGAACCGCAGAGACGCAGGGAAAAGCTGCTGCCAGAGACTGAAGTCTCCACACGTAGCCAGAGCGGTTTCCGGCTATCGAAAAGACAAGTACCCTGAAGGATACTGCATGGTATCGAATACGCCCGGAATAACCCCTTTAGTGGGTTTGGTATTTCGATAGCCGGATGTTGAAACATCTGGCGGCGCGGTGCTCACCGACTGTTGGCTTATTATAACATCATATTATTTCCAATTTTTTCGCTTCGCCTTCGGCGAATTTTTCGGAGTCAGAGGACAGAGTTCAGAGTAACAGATTACAGAGGTGTTAATAGGCAAACACAAAGCGAAACCCGA
>RFIA01000063.1 GCA_003695675.1 Chloroflexota bacterium | reverse complement strand
GTATTTGATCG
Source organism: Chloroflexota bacterium (assembly GCA_003695675.1). Lineage (GTDB taxonomy): Bacteria > Chloroflexota > Anaerolineae > Aggregatilineales > Phototrophicaceae. Next base: position 3,850 of record RFIA01000063.1, on the reverse strand, counting down.
AATACCCCCAAATAACCCCTTTAGTGGGTTTGGTATTTCGGTAGCCGGATGTTTGAACATCTGGCGGCATGGTGCAAGATGCCCGATTACGCAAGTCCTGTACAATACAGTCCGCTTCTGCATACATCTTCCCGGGAACATTTATGCAATCTGAGTTTGTCACCAATTCGACCTATCGAACGAATCACGCTAGTCCACTCAAATTCATCCTTTCGCACATTCGACGCCATCCATTGATCGCCTTGGTGTTGGTGCTTGGCGCGTCGAGCAATGCGCTTGGCGCGGCGGCAGTGCCCTATTTTACCGGGCTGGCGTTCAACGCTATCATCGAAGATAACGACCTCGACCGCGTGCGGACGATGGTCATCGCCATTATCGTTTCTCAGCTGGTACGTTCTGTTCTGCAATGGTCGCGCAATTACTCGGCGGAATCTTATGGCCAACTCATCGAACGCGATGTCCGTGACGAACTTTATGCCAGCCTGCTGGGTAAGAGCATGTCATATCACGATTTTCAGCCGGTTGGCGAGATCATGGCGCGGGTGACGAATGATGTTCGCGAGATGAATTTGATGATGAATCCGGGCGTCAATCTGATACTCGGTTCGAGCATGTTTATGTTGATGCCGGTCATTCTTTCGCCGACGCTGCACCCGGCGTTGATTATTCCGCCTGGCTTGTTCGTGATTGTTTATTTTTATGCGCAATATCGTTTTGTACGCACACTGCATCCGATAGCTGAGCAAGTGCGCAGCAGCTTCGGTGTCATGAATGCGAATCTAGCGGAGACACTCGAAGGCTTGCAAGTCGTCAAAGGGGCGGCGCAAGAAGAACGCGAGATGCGCCGCTTTAGCAAATTGGCTGACGAAGTGCGCGACCAATTCATCCGGCAGGGCAGTGTCGAGGCGCGTTATCTGCCGCTCTTATTGTGGGGGATTACGACTGTCGGCGGTTTTGCGTTAGCCATCTTTCTCTTCCAAAATGGTTCGATTCGTTCCGGCGACATCATTACATTTATGGGCTTAATCGCCTTATTTGGTTTTCCGGTTTTTGTTTCGCTGGTCGCCTTTTCCCAAATCGCATCAGGGTATGCGAGTGCTGGACGCATCCTTGAAGTGATTAAAGCACAGACCGACCTCGACCGCAACGAAGCCGGTTTAATCGCTACCGTTAGCGGGGCGATTAATTTCCGCCATGTGAATTTTGGTTATGGCGATGGAAAGCAGGTTTTGTACGATGTGTCGTTTGATGTGGAGGCTGGCCAGACGGTGGCGTTGGTCGGGCAAACTGGGTCGGGCAAGAGCACCGTGACAAAACTCATCAATCGGATTTACGATGTCGATTCCGGCGAGGTGCTGGTCGATGGTGTCAATGTGAAGGATTGGAATCTGGAATCCTTGCGTTCGCAAATCAGCATTATTGAGCAGGATATTTTTCTGTTCAGCCGGTCGATTGCGGACAACATCCGCTTTGGTAAACAAGATGCCACGCGCGAAGAAATCATCGACGCCGCTAAAAAAGCACAAGCCCACGAATTTATCATCGGCTTTCCTGATGGTTATGATACGGTCATCGGGCAGCGCGGCGTGACGCTCAGTGGTGGGCAGCGACAACGGCTTGCGCTTGCCCGTGCATTTTTGACCAATCCGCCGATCTTGATTCTTGATGACAGCACGAGCGCCATCGACAGCGCCACCGAAGACCGCATTCAACGGGCGATATGGACGGCGGCACGAGGTCGCACGACGATACTCATCACGCATCGTCTGTCACAAATTCGTTGGGCAGACCACATCATCGTGATGCAGCAGGGGCGTGTTGTCGCACAAGGCAAGCATGAAACATTGCTCGAAACAACCGAGGCCTATCGCCGAATATTTGCGCGTTATGACGCGCCGACACACGTCAACACAAATGGCGCACATCATCTTAGCGTGCAATCGAATGTTGTTGGGGGAGGGCAATAATCGATGGCTGTGATGTTTCGTGGTCTCGACAGCGAATCGTATGACCGGCAGTACGACGACAAATATCTCATCAAACGGATATGGATGTATTTTAGTCAGCATTCACGCCGTTTTTATGGCATCGTCATCGGCGTGATTCTCGTCGCGATTCAAAATGGTTTGCGCCCGGTGATTATCGCCGCCGGTATCGATTCGCTCGAAGGCGCGAGCGATTTCCCGGTCGAGTTTCTCGTCGTGCTGCTTGGCGTCTCTGTCTTACTTGAATACGGCGGCAATTGGATGCGGCGTTTGTTGATGAGCAAGTTAATTGGCAGCGTCGTCAGCGAAATGCGAAAAGATGCCTTCAACGCGGCGGTCAATCTGGAGATGGCTTTTTACGATAAGCACACGACCGGCAAAGTCGTCAGCCGCATCACGAGCGACACGCAGGAATTCGGTCAGGTCATCATGTTGACGAGCGATGTCCTCAATCAAGTTTTCGCGATTTTCATTTTGCTCATCGTTTTGTTCTCACGCGAGTGGCGCTTGACCCTCATCTTGCTGGCCTCCGCACCGATTATCGGCGGGTTGGCGCTCACTTTCCGTAAATGGGCGCGTATCACGACTCGTGACGGTGCGCGTGCGATGGCGCTCGTCAACGACAATATTCAAGAGAGTGTATCCGGCATCAGCGTCGCCAAGAATTTCCGCCAAGAGGCGCTGATTTACAGCGAATTTGTCGAAGTCAACCAAAAATCGTTCCGTGTGAATATGCGGCGCGGTCTCGTGTTGTCGCTCATCTTCCCAACGCTGAGTTCAATGGGCGGGATTGCGACCGGCATCATCTTGTATATCGGTGCGCTTGCCGTCACAAATGGCGTGATTAATGTCGGTTCGTGGTTTTTGTTCGCGCAGAGTGTAGACCGCTTCTGGTTTCCTTTCACGGCGATGGCCGCTTTCTGGAGTCAATTCCAGCAAGGATTGAGCGCGGTTGAGCGTGTCTTCGCGCTGATTGATGCCGAGAATGATTTGAAGCAGCGCGACTCCCGCCCGGTGCAAAAACTTGATGGATTGATCGAATTCATCAATGTGACATTTGCTTATAAACCGGGTGAGAATGTGCTGTCGAATTTCAATCTCACAATTCAGCCGGGCGAGGATGTCGCTTTCGTCGGGCATACCGGCGCGGGCAAGTCGAGCATTGCGAAATTGATCACACGCTTCTACGAATTTCAGGGCGGGTATTTGTTGATTGATGGGCGCGATGTGCGGGCTTTCGATTTGCGGCAATATCGTAAACGTCTAGGTATTGTGCCACAAGCGCCGTTTTTGTTCAGCGGCACGGTGATGGACAATATCCGTTATGGGCGGCCTGAAGCCAGCGATGCTGAAATCGAAGAAGTTGCGCACAGCATCGGTAATGGGGAGTGGTTATGCACGTTGCCCGAAGGCTTGAACAGCGATGTCGGTGAGCGCGGTTCACGACTCAGCATGGGGCAAAGGCAACTCGTCAGCTTATTGCGTGTGCTCGTGCAAAAGCCGGACATCTTCATTCTCGATGAGGCGACGGCGAGTATCGACCCCTTCACCGAGACACAAATTCAAGAAGCGCTCGATTTGATATTGTCGCAATCGACATCGATTTTGATTGCGCATCGCCTGAGCACCGTTCGCAGCGCCGACCGTATCATTGTGTTACGCGATGGTGCGATTATCGAAGAGGGCAGCCACGAGTCTTTGATGACACAGGGCGGGCATTATGCCGAGTTGTACAACACCTACTTCCGCCATCAATCGCTGAGTTATATCGAAAATGCGCGTTCGCTTTTGGTCGAAGAAGGCGCGGCGGATTAGTTGTCATCAAGTGGAATATCGACCCACACATTGACCGGATTACCGGCATC
>RFIA01000414.1 GCA_003695675.1 Chloroflexota bacterium | reverse complement strand
TCCCGAACCCGGTCGTTAAGCTCACGAGCGCGGATGGTACTGCACTGGAGACGGTGTGGGAGAGTACGCCGCTGCCAACCCTTTTCTGTCTCTTTTTTTCTTCTTCGATATAGCATCTCCGCTCTTTGTACGTTAAACTGGCACTATGTCAGAAGATCTTTCACCTCAAAAAGCCAAACCTAGCGCTCACTGGATGGTTGTCTATGTGACTCATAATTATAGTGAAGCGCACATTGTTGCTGGTCGTCTTCAAAGTGAAGGTATTCCAGCGATGGTTAATCAAGCACTTGGTGCGAATGCGTTTGGCCTAACGATTGGCAGTATTGGCGAGGTCAAAGTGCTTGTGCATCCTGAAAATTATGAGATTGCTCTACATATTTTATTCCCCGAAGAACACGATACACTAACCGACAATACGGATCGAATTATATTTGACCCGCGCGATTTGCCAGATGAACGTGATTTAGATGATGATTTCCTCGACGAATAATACGCTCACAGCCGTTCCGGGTATACGTGTCGGTCATGCGACTAATAGCCAAGCAGCTACTGGATGCACTGTTATACTGTGCCCGCCAAACACTGTTGGTGGCGTTGACCAACGTGGCGGTGGGCCGGGCACACGCGAAACAGATTTGTTGCGCCCTATGCGTGGTGTGCCGTATGTCAATGCGATTGTGCTCGCGGGTGGTAGTGCTTTTGGGTTAGCATCGGCGACGGGTGTCGTCCAATGGTTGGATGAGCGGGGTATTGGTCACCAAGCATTAGAGTACACTGTTCCGATTGTTCCTGCTGCGATTGTGTTTGACCTTGCTTTGGGTGACTCGACTGTGCGCCCAGATGCTACTATGGGCTATATGGCTGCAGATACAGCGACGGATTCGCCAGTTGAACAAGGTAATATTGGTGTGGGAACTGGTTGCTCTGTGGGCAAGGCGGGAGGATTTGAGCGTGCCACTAAGGGGGGGCTTGGCTCAGCCTGTGTTCACATCGACAACGATTTGGTTGTCGCAGCGTTATTCGCTGTCAATGCAATCGGTGAGGTGCTTGACGAAAAAGGAGAGATACTTGGCGGTGTTCGCGCTGAAGCGCCTGAAGACGGTTTTGTCGAAACCTTGCAAATTTTTCGAGGCATGGCGCGTGGTTGGACAAAGCCGACAATCATAGATGGCGCCAATACGGTGATTGGTGTTGTCGCGACGAATGCTGCTCTGACAAAAGAACAGAATAACAAAGTGGCTCAGATGGCGCACGATGGTATGGCACGCGCAATACGCCCTGCACATACGATGCACGACGGTGATACAATTTTCTCGCTCTCGACCGGTGAAATTGAAGCCGATGTGAGTGTTATTGGGGCGTTTGCCGCCGAAGTGACGGCTGAGGCTATTCGGAATGGTGTTCGTCACGCGACTACGCTTAACGGTGTTCGCGCAATCAACTAGACGCTGCGTAGCACAATACTCGAATAATTTACTCGATATGACTTGAACACTTTATTTTATATCGTCATAGTTTGGGGGCACAACGCTCAATGACCGCCTTCATAACTCAAATAACTCCATTTTTTAACATAATCTTATAAAACCTTTGATATTCTGCTTGTGGATTCTTTCATTAATTTGAGTAGGTACGATCTCAAATGACTAAAATTCTAATCATCGAAGACGAAGAAACATTAATTCGTAATTTGACCGACAAGCTCTCTGCTGATGGTTACTCGGTCATTACTTCGATGGATGGTGAAGAGGGCTTGGAACTGATACGTTCCGAGAAGCCGGACTTGATTTTACTCGACATTATGCTGCCCGGCTTGGATGGGTTGAGTATTTGTCGTATTGTGCGCAATGACGCATCAACGATGCACATTCCGATCATTATGTTGACTGCTCGCGGCACAGAAGTGGACAAGATTGTTGGTCTTGAAAGTGGTGCAGACGATTATATTGTCAAGCCATTTGGTCTTGGTGAATTTTTGGCCCGTGTTCGTGCTGTGCTCCGCCGACCGTTGCCCGGTCGCGGTGTGCCACAAGATGAGTTGATCTCAAATGATCTTCGACTCAGCTTAACGAGCCGTCGTGTTTATAAGGCTGATACTGCATTAAAACTCAGCAACAAAGAATTTGACTTATTAGCCGAATTGATGCGTAATCAAGACGTTGTGTTGTCTCGTGATTTGATTCTAGCGAAAGTGTGGGGTTACGACTACTACGTTGATAAACGCACGGTTGATGTGCATGTCCGTTGGTTGCGCGAAAAAATTGAAGATGATCCGTCGAAACCAAAGCGAATTATCACCGTGCGAGGAGTAGGGTATCGCTTCGAAGGATGACTGTTTACGATAAGCTGCAAATTTTTCAGACATTGGCCGACGCATCTTATGACGCCTTATTGGTCGTCGATCATTCATATCGTATTCTCGTTGCCAACTCACAAGCCAACATGCTCTTTTCTAATGAGGATGTTGTCGATCAAAATCTCATCTCGCTCGCCGGTTTATCAGAAATTGAAAACGCTTTGCGTGACGTTTTCGATAATCGTGAGGAGATGCTTGAGGCACAAGTGACGATCAATGAGCGCCCTCATCGTGTGCGTACTCGCCGCATTCATCAAGACAATGTTATTCTTGCCACGGTAACGATTCAAGATGTGACCGAGCTTGTACGCTTGAATCGCGCAAGGCGTGACATGGTCGCTAATATCTCGCATGAGTTACGAACGCCGATTGCCAACATTCGCTTAATCCTCGACGAATTATTTGATGAGAATGATAAACCGAAAAGAAAACGTAGTATTTCAGCGTTGCAGGCCATCGAGCTTGAGATCGATTCACTCCAATGGATTATGCAAGAGATTTTAGACTTGTCGATGATTGAGTCGGGTCAAGCAATTTTACGAATGACAGACACTCGGCTCGATCATCTTGTGCAAGAAGTTGTTGAGCGGATGCTCGATCAAAGTCGAGAGAAGGCTATCAAAATTCATAATAAAGTCCCTAGCGATATAGAGGTGTTGTGTGATGTGGATCAGACAAAGCGAGTTTTTATTAATTTGATTCATAATGCCATTAAATGGACACCTAGAGGTGGGGAAATTAGAATCAAAGCTTTCGCTCAAGACGAGGATGTCGTTATCAAAATTATTGACGATGGGCCCGGTGTTTCTGAAGATCAAGTAGATCGCATCTTCGAGCGTTTTTATCAAGTCGATGCCTCTCGTTCGGGTAATGAAGGATCGGGGTTGGGCTTATCAATTTGCAAACACATTGTTGAAGCACACGGCGGTCGCATTTGGGCAGTGAGTAATCAAGTGAAATCGGGGGGCCGTTTTGTGTTCACCTTGCCTGCTGCCGACACAACAAACGGCAACGATCATTAACACCAATTTTCACAAATTCATTTGTCAAATCTTTCAGGATTTGCTATACTAACGCCAATTGAATAAACAGTACCTTCGGGGCAGGGTGGAATTCCCTACCGGCGGTATGATGTGCAATGCGACACATCAAGCCCGCGACCCGAGTCGCCAATTTCTATTGTGATCGTACAACGTGTTGTGGAAGTTGGTGCAGTCGTAACTATCGGGGATAGTTACGCCGGTGGATCCGGTGAGAGGCCGGAGCCGACGGTGATAGTCCGGATGGGAGAAGGTTATGCGAATCGCCTGTTGCGATTTGCAATCTTTGGCATACATGGTTGCTGTGTTCAAACAGTGACTGTTGTTTACTGGTTGGTTGATGCCACTAGTATTCTATGTAATGCCTTCGATGCCCCGTTGGTCTGAGAGCAATCGACAAACGGGGTTTTTTTATGCAACAAGGTCTTGCCCAAAAAACACGCACAATCACAAGATCCACCTCAATGCAATTCAACTGGTGGCGCATATCGGCGCGGCGGGTTGCCTCTGCTGTGTCGGTTGTTGTTGTGCTGGCAGTCTGGCAATTGGTGACGATGCTGGAAATATACCCGTCTTTCATCGTTCCACCGCCTATTGCAGTCGCTGAGAAGTTTGTCATAGTCATTGAAGATGGTCGCCTATGGATTCATTTTCGGACGACACTGATTTCCGTGCTATCTGGAATGTTTCTTGGTGTTAGCATTGGAATCACACTAGGATATTTAATCGCCCGTAGCAAATTGTTGGAAGATTTGCTTTCGCCTCTTGTAATTGCGTTTCAGGCGACGCCGATCATTTCTTATGCACCGCTTTTAATCATTTGGTTTGGCAGCGGCCTTGAAAGCAAGGTCATCATCAGCGCTTTGATTGTATTCTTCCCAATGCTCATGAATACAATGGTTGGCATCCGCAACGTGCCGCAATCTTTGCACGATTTGATGCGTACTTCGCGTGCAACATGGTGGCAGACATTTACGAAACTCGAAGTCCCTGCCGCTTTGCCGGTCTTGATGAATGGGATGCGCATCAGCGCGACGCTGGCTGTTATCGGCGCTGTAGTAGGCGAGTTCGTGGGGGCAAAGGCAGGGCTGGGTTTTTTAATTGGTGTTGCCCGCAATCAATTTGATACGCCGTTGGTGTTTGTGGCTGTGTTTACGCTGACGGCGATGGCGTTGACATTGTATATATTCGTTGTTGTTGTCGAACATCGTTTGTTGGCGTGGCAGCGTCGCGTGAAACGCGACTAAGTCTTTTATTTGCCATAAATTTCATTGAATGGAGGATACCTTCAGGTATGAAGCGTTTAGGTGGGTTGTTCTTTGTGTTTTCATTATTTTTGATGATGACGACATCGTTCGCTCATGCACAAGATGATGACCTTGTCGATCAAACAATTTTTCTCACATTTATCCCCAATATTCAATTTGCGCCCGTCTATGCAGGGATTGCCAACAGTCACTTTGCCGACAACGGCATCAATCTCGACATCTTACACGGCGACGAACCGGATGGCGTCAATCTGGTGGCGGCCAACGAATTGCAATTCGGTATCTTTGGAGGCGAACAAGTTATCTTAGCGCGGGCAAATGAGCGCCCCGTTGTTTATGTTTATGAATGGTTTCAGAAATTCCCCAATGGCATTGTGACTCCGGTTGACAGTGGAATCGAAACCGTAGCCGACCTTGTTGGTCGCAAGGTCGGCATTCCAGGACGTTTTGGCACCAGCTATAGCGGTCTGATTGCGCTGCTAGCCGCGAATGATTTGCAGGAAAGTGATATTGAATTGGAACCCATCGGTTTTAATGCGACCGAAGTCGTGTGTGTCGGTGGGGTTGAGGCATCAATGGTCTTCATCAATAATGAACCACTTCAAATTGAACAACGTTGTACCGATGTTCGCGTGATTAGGGTGTCGGAATTTGCTGATCTCGTCTCGAATGGATTAGTCACAAATGAGATGACGATTGCTGAAAATCCTGAACTGGTGCAGGCGATGGTCAACGGATTCGATGCCGGGTTACGAGATGTCATCAATAATCCGGCAGAGGCCTATTTGCTCAGTGCTGATTTTGTTGAGAATCTGCCGCTTGATGTGCATTTGCGCGCTGCGCTCGAAGAAGCTGCTTTCGAGCAGAATGAATTTCTAGCGACAAATCCTGATCGCAATGCAATCGCTGCAAGCCGAGTGGCGATGTTCGACAATTTGAAAGCGCAGTTTGATGGCGAAACCTTGTTGCAATTTGAAGTGTTGCTCGCGTCAATCGATTTGTGGGACGCTGAGCAATTGGGCGCAACGGACATTATGTCGTGGCAAATTACGCAAGATACCCTCATTTTTATGACATTTCTCGATGAACCTTTGCCTTCATTAGAGGCAGCGTTCACCAATGAATTCCTATTGCGGGACAACGGTAATCCGTGATTCCACGACTTGTTATCGATCATCTGTCTGTGAAGTATACCGGGCCGGACGGAGAGTTTTTCCCCGCTCTCGGCCCACTCTCACTGACGATTTATGCTGGCGAATTTGTATGTTTGGTGGGGCCGAGCGGTTGTGGCAAAAGCACCTTGATACGGGTCATTGCTGGACTGCAAGCGCAAACTGAAGGTTCGGTGTTGTTGGACGGTATGCCGGTTGAAGAGCCTTCGCCACGCATTGGCTTGATGTTTCAAGATGCGAATTTGATGCCGTGGCGCACCGTGCGCGATAACATTGGTTTACCACTTGAGCTTGCCGGTGTGAATAAGCAAGAACGTTATCAAATTGTTCACGACATGCTTCCGGCACTCGCGCTTGAAGATTTTGCGGATGCGTATCCCGGCGAGTTGTCCGGCGGTATGGCACAGCGCGTTGCGCTTGGTCGCGTGTTAATCCAAAAACCCGATGTGTTGTTGCTTGACGAACCTATGGGGGCGCTGGATGCGCTGACTCGCGAGAAAATTAGTATCGACTTGTTGCGTGTTTGGCGACAAGAAAAGCAGACCGTGTTGATGGTCACGCATGACATCAATGAGGCGGTTTTGCTCGCCGACCGCGTGTTGGTGATGAGTCGCCGTCCGGGACGCATCATCGCCGACATTCCGGTGTTGTTGCCGCGACCGCGCAGTCTTGAAGATACATATCATGATGCCTTTGGTCAAGTTGCGAAAGATGTCCGCGCTGC
>RFIA01000413.1 GCA_003695675.1 Chloroflexota bacterium | reverse complement strand
TTGCCCGGTAGCCGGAGACTTCAGTCTCTGGCGGCATCAATCGATTGTCTATCTTAAACATCGAACGTCTCTTGCCACAACATACGTTAAAAACCTACCCCTGAAAACCGGCCCCCTCTCCGCACGCGGAGAGGGGGAGAAAAAGGCGAAATGGCCGCCGTGCAAGTCCCCTCCACAGGGCTGTGTCTACGCGCCAAAGGGTAGTGTCTACGCGCACTAGGGGTGGGGTAGGTGCGAAAAACGAGCGTCTCGAAATAACTGAGGCTTAACTTGATGCCTAAGAGACTAAACCCACCCTTTCACCATATCAGACGATACTTACTCGCCCCACACATAGAAAAGCGCGTCGTCTTCAACGCGGGTTGAGAGGAACATCAATTTGGCGCTTGAGGGCGCGGGACCGGCAAGACGTTCACCGTGTTCACAACCGAATTCGGCATTGTGCCATTGGCAAACAAATTTACCATCCTGATAATCAAGTGGGCCACCGAAGTGCATGCACGTATTCGCGACGGCACGTGGTCTGCCATTGGTCTTATAAACATGCACCTCGCGCCCGAAGAAATCGACGAGTTTTGTGCCTTCGCTTGGAATTTCACTGATTTTGCAGAGTTCATATTTCATGAGATTTGCCTTTCACTTAATCTGATTGCATACACAATAGTTGTGCGCACAACTACATACAGTGTATCACAAAGTAGTTGTGTGTGCAACTATCTTTTGGTAAAATTGGATTCATGAACACAAAGCTAGACCCCACATATCTTGAGGCATGGCGCTCGTTCATCACGACCCATGCGATGCTCATCAATCATATCGATAAATCGTTGAACGCTGCCGGGCAAATTCCTTTGCATTGGTATGATGTACTGATTGAGTTGTACGAAGCGCCGGAGCAGCGTCTGCGGATGCACGAGTTGGCAGATGCGGTCGTCCTCAGCCGGAGCGGATTGACGCGCCTCGTCAATCGGTTAGAGAAGGCCGGTTTGCTACGACGTGAGCTTGATGAAGCAGACCGGCGCGGCTTTTATGCTATCATCACCGACGCAGGAATCGACGCGATGCGTAGTGCATGGCCGGTTTATGCCGCCGGTATTCAACAATATTTTGCCGATCATTTGACCAAAGACGAAGCGAAATTGCTCACCCGTGTCTTTATGCAGATGATGCACTACACCAAAGTACATGAAGCAGATGACGAATGAATTTGAAGTACGGCATCTGACACTTGCAGATGCCCCGTCGGCAGCAGCGATGAGCGCGAGTGTCGGCTGGGTGTTCAGTGTGTCGGCGTGGGAACGCATGATTGCGCTGAGTGGGGACGGCGCGTTCGCGTTGTTCGACGGCAGCCGCGTCATCGCGACCGCTTGCGCTTTTGTCTACGGTCGTGAATTGGCGTGGCTCGGCACGGTGATTACACACGCGGATTATCAACGGCGCGGGCTGAGCCGTCGCATCACCACGATGACGATGAATGACGCGCTTCAGCGCGGCGCACAGCGTTTGATGCTTGATGCAAGCGAGGCCGGTTACCCGTTGTATGAATCGCTAGGATTTCGCCCCGTCTACCAAGTTGAGAGTTGGACAGGCACAGCGCAGCCACAATTGACTCATCACGATGTCCACGTCGTGAATCCCGACGATATACCCAACATCGTCGAGTACGACGAGCAGATGTTCGGTGTGGCGCGGCCCCATATCATTGAGCGCATCATCGCCGACGCAAAAGGACGCAGTTGGGCGATGACTGATGGCGATCATCTGGCAGGATTTATTCTAGCGCAAGAGCGCAACGACGAGATGTATCAACTCGGCCCGTGGGTACATGAGTCCGACGAAGGCGCGTCGCATTTATTGCGAACGGCGCTCAATGAATTGCGAGGATTTCAGATTCGCTTGTGCGTCCCACAACCCAATCAAGCGGCGAAGCACATCGCGACCGCGTGTGGTTTGCATCATTATGGGACGTGTACGCGCATGATTTATGGCGATGACGCGCCGCCGGGTCGCATGAGCGAACAATACGCCATCGGTTCGTATGCCATCGGGTGATGCGGCTCACTTTTCGGCGAGTCGCCACACGTCACCTTGCCCGGTGAGCAGATAAAGTTCACCGTTGGAGTCTTCGCCGAACGAATTGATGATGAAGTCGGTGTCGATCAATTCGGTGCTCGCCCATCCATCGTCGCGTTGTTCCAATGACCACAATAACCCTGAACACCAATCGGCGTAGATATATTTGCCCTGCAATGTGGACAGTTGCCGTCCATGATACACACCGCCGCCGATAATCGCACAGCGCCAATTGGCCGCGACGATTCCTTCGCCGGTTGTGTGGGGATATTCAAATGCGGGGAAGGTGATCGCGTCGGCGTCGAGATGAGGCACGTCGTGCAAGGCGTGGCGTCCTTCATAAGCGGGCCAACCGTAATTGTGCCCGCCCGCATCACCCGCAGGCGCGATGTTAATCTCTTCGACTTCTTTATCGCCGACATCCGCGATATATAGATCACCCGTTGCCGAATCGAAACTGAAGCGCCACGGGTTGCGCAAACCATACGACCAAATTTCGGGACGCACCGACTCATCATCGGCAAACGGGTTGCCGGGTGGGATGTTGTAGGCGGCAGCATCGCCACGCACATCAATGCGGATGATGCTGCCGAGCAGATTGCTCGTATCTTGCGCATTTTCCGGCTGCGAGAGATTGCCGCCATCACCCAAACTCAAATAGAGATAACCGTCCGGCCCGAAGCTGAGTTGCCCGCCGTTGTGTTTTGCTGCCGGTTGCTCGACGGTGAGGATGATTTGGGCACTGTCCGCGTCGGCGCGATTAGGGTCGCCATCTGAGACCCAATACCGCGCGACAACGGTGTCGCCATCTTGCGCTTCGCCGGTGTAATAGACATAAAAGCGCCCACTCGTTTGATAGTCGGGCGCGAAAGCGAGGCTTAGTAATCCTTGTTCAGTATCTTTTGTATCTTGCACGAGATCGCGTATATCGAGGAAGGGTTCGGGCAAGAGCGCGTCGTGTTGGTAGACACGGATGACGCCGGGACGCTCAAGGATGAACAGCCGGTCATCGCCAGCGTGGGTGAGGTATGTCGGTTGGTTGAGGCCGCCCACAAGATGCACAAATTCGATGTCCTGCTGCATGAATGAGCCGCGCAAGACATAAGCGAACAAGGCGAGGTCGAGGGCAATGATGACAACAACGAGGCGAAGCGGTGTTAAATAACGTAACATATTGTGTTGATGTGCGACAAATAGGCCGTGCTTCTGCGTTGAATCTTTTGTTTTTCTTCTCGCAAACAGGCTGCCTGAGCAGTTACAAAAAAAGAGACAGAAAAGGGTTGGCAGCGGCGTACTCTCCCACACCGTCTCCAGTGCAGTACCATCCGCGCTCGTGAGCTTAACGACCGGGTTCGGGA